>CALXMJ010000410.1 GCA_944389445.1 uncultured Victivallales bacterium
AACAGGAGCCGGCGGAAACGACATGCGCCTCTTCCGGATTCAGACGGAACGGAAGATCAAAATTCACTTTTGTCCTCGGCGGGTCCAGAACGGTCTGCATCAGCGGAAGCCCTCCGCGTGAAAAGAATCCGCAAGACGTTCCCGCAGAAGAGAATACCGCGGATCCAGAACCGCATTGCGCACCGCCATCGACACGGCTTTTTTCGAGGCAACCAGAATCATCAGTCGTTTCGCCCGCGTCATGCCGGTATAGAGCAGATTCCGCTGAAGCATCACATAATGCTGCGTCAGAAGCGGAATCACGACCGCGGGAAATTCGCTGCCCTGCGATTTATGAATCGTCACCGCATAGGAAAGCGTCAGCTGATCGGCTTCCAGGAACTCATACTTCACTTTTTCCGTATCGTAGCGGACGGTAAACGTGCGTTCTTCGAAGTCGATGGAGGCGATCCGCCCCATGTCCCCGTTGAAGACTCCCTTGTCGTAATTATTCGCCACCTGCATCACCTTGTCCCCGAGCTTGAAAATGCGATCGCCGTGTTTGAACTGCATCTTCGCATCCCGGTTCAGAAGCTCCTGAAGCCGCTCATTCAGCGCGATGGTCCCGCAGCATCCCTTGTTCATCGGGGAAAGCACCTGGATATCATTCACCGGATCGAGTCCGAACCGGGCGGGAATGCGCTCGCAGACCATCCGTTCGATGATGGAGGCGGCATCTTCGGGATCATCCTTTTCGATCCAGTAGAAATCGGTAACTGGCGCACTGCGGCGGTTCCGGACAGGCGGCGGCATTCTGCCGTTGTTCACCTCGTGCGCCGCCAGAATGATTCCGCTGCCGGCTCCCTGACGGAAAATCTTTGTCAGACGCGTCACGGGAATGAATCCGGAAGCGATGATGTCGTTCAGCACGTTGCCGGGGCCGACCGACGGAAGCTGATCGGAATCCCCCACCAGCACCACGGTTGTCCCGGGAGCAATCGCACGGAAGAGCGCCGTGGCCAGCAGCAGATCCAGCATGGAGGTCTCATCGACGATCAGAAGATCCAGCTTCAGCGGCGAGGATCGCCCGTGCACAAAACCATGTTTGACCGGGTCCCATTTCAGAAGACGGTGAATCGTGCTTGCGGGAACGCCGGTGGCTTCGGACATCCGTTTGGCGGCACGGCCCGTCGGAGCCGCCAGCGCAAAGGTGAGCTCCGCCAGTTTCGCGCGTCGGACGATCTCTCCGACCACCGTCGTCTTTCCCACTCCGGGGCCTCCGGTAATGACCGAAACCGCACTTTCCCCCGCCATCTTCACGGCGGAGAGCTGCTCCTCACTGAAAACCGCATCCGGAAGCACAGGAAAACGAAGCAGCGCACGCCCCGAATGACGCTCCACGGAGGCAAGATGCGCCAGTTTCGAAGGGAACTCCTCTTCACAGCGGAGCAATCCGGGCTCATAAACCATCCAACTTCCGTCCGGAGTCTTGCGAACCGCCACCAGAAGCAGTCCCATGGCGCTCGACAGCGCACGCTCGGCGCTTTCGGCATCAATTTCCAGAATCTCCGCACATTTCGTCAGAAAAAAATCGCGCGGGACACAGACATGCCCCATCTGCCGCAGCTGCGACAGCGTATACGTCACCCCGGAAACCAGCCGCTTCGGATCATTCTTCTGAATCCCCGTATTGGCGGCGATCCGGTCCGCCAGCGTGAATCCGATTCCCGGAATATCCGTGGCAAGAGAATAGGGATTTTCACGTATCTTCTCCGCAGCGGAGTCTCCATACTTCTCATAAATGCGGATGAAGTACGCAGGACTGACTCCGATGCTCTGCAAATGCATCTGAAGATTGCGCCGTGCGGCGCTCTCCTTCCAGATCGCGCGGATGGCTTCGATTCTCTTTTTCCCGATTCCCTCGACTTCGCGCAGACGCATCGGAGCGTGTTCGATCACATCCAGAGTCTCGGCGCCGAAGCGGTCCACGATCGCCTCGGCCTTCTTTCTGCCGAGTCCCTTGACAATTCCGGAAGAAAGATATTTTATAATCCCTTCGGAAGTCACAGGCAAGGTGTAATTGTAGGAAAGTACGCGGAACTGGCGTCCGTAATCCTTGTGGACCTCCCATCGGCCCGTCGCCTCAATCCCCTGCCCCGCGGAGACACCGGGAAGAGATCCCACGACCGTATGACAGGAGCCGGACCCATCCCGGACCAGAAGAACCGTGTAGGAGTTGTCATCGTTTTCATAGATGACCTTCTCAATTTCTCCCCGGAGAGTCTGTTCGGTCATGCCGTCGGACGCGGAATCCGCAAGCTCGAACGGCGGATCGGAAACAGGAAGGTCATCCATGACGGTTCGCTCTTTCCGGAAAATCAGTGGTGCGAGAAGATGCGTTCCGGTGCGTGACGGAGAGCCACTCCCAGCTCGTTCGCACGCTTGATGACATCGGCATCCTTCAGCGATCCGGAGGGAGCGACCATCGCTTTGATTCCCGCGGCGGCGGCAACTTCAAGGCCGTCGGCGAAGGGGAAGAATCCATCGCTGGACATCACCGCGCCTTCCAGCGTGGCAGTGCCGGTGTATTTCTGTTTGAACTTCTCAATCGCCTGCTCCACCGCGCCGACACGGTCCTGTTCGCCGGTTCCGACCGCCAGAGTCTGCCCGTCCTTGACAATGACCACGCCGTTGGAACGAACGGAAATGTTGATGTACCATGCCGCAAGAAGATCGCAC
>CALXMJ010000411.1 GCA_944389445.1 uncultured Victivallales bacterium
CGGAAACTATGGCTCCATGCAGATTCACAACTTTGCTGAAAAGCAGACCGTCATGGCCTATAATCACTGGATCATGGGCAAGAATTCGGAAGTCGGTATCGGCAATCAGCCCAAAAACAATCCGGACTGGACCTTCTCCAATTCCGGCAAGAATTACAAGTCCGCCGATATTCTGGTTCTCGTTCAGGAATAATCCGGCAGCTGAATTGATTCAAAGCGGAGGGATGGTTCATCGCCGTCCCCCCGTTTTTTTATACCCTCGTTTGCAGCCGTTTGAGAAAATATCAGACCGGGGTCCAGATGCGTTCCAGTCCGCTTGTTGCCAGCGCGTTGACGAATACGCCGAGCGCAAATGCCTGGGGAAGACGCGATGCTCGTGACGGATATCGAAGAAACACTATCAGGAACAGGCTCCACAGCCAGCGGTGGAGCGTGGGCGAATAGTCATGCCGAATCAGAAAGGAGATCAGGAAAAACAGCACGACAACCGACAGCATAACCGGAAAATACCATTTGAATTCCTCTTTTTTCCACGCCTCCAGATTCGACAGCACCAGCAGCGTCGCTGCGCACACCACGCTCAGTGACAGAATCAGAACCATCCAGATGTTCAGTTCGGAGAGCGACTCCGGCGACAGCGAAAATGTGATCTCTCTGATCTTCAGCAGGTACCCGATGCACAGTCCCGGGAAAAAACAGATCAGATACCAGAACACATCCTGCCGGAAAAGTCCTTTGAATTTCGTCAGGGTATTCAGCGTTTCCCGGCAGCAGAGAAGCGCGAACAGTTCCGCAAAAATCAGCATCTCCAGCAGCGGCGCAAAACTTTTCCCATCGGAAAGAAACGGATTCCCGCGCCGGCAGATGAAACCGGAAACAAAACAGAATCCCGCCGTCATCACAACAGAGAGAACCACTGTTCGAAATACGTCTCCCTTGAATTTCATGCAGATGAAAATAAAAAATGCCATCCAGAGAATGGATAAAATCAATTCGAGCCACATGACTTGCCGTCAACTCCCTGTTTACTGGTTGTCTCTTCTTTTTCCGCGAACCGATTCCGTCAGCGGAGCAGTTTTTTGATGCGGGCCAGAAAATTCCGGTGGCTTTCAAACGCCTGCCGGTTCAATTCTTCAAGGGAGGATTTCCCCGCGCATTTCCCGATTTCCCGGTTGAATTCCTCGGAAAGTTCCTCCAGTTCCTCCTGTTTCCGGTTCAGCATGCTGATGCATTCGGTGCTTCCGGCTTTCTTCTCAAAGAGCGTGAGTCCCGCCAGAGCGATAATCACGTCCCGGTGGACTTTCAGTTCAATGGAAAGCAGCTCTTTCTCCGGGTGCGGGTTTTCACAGATCCAGAGATGGAGTCCCAGACGGGAGTAGTCGTGATTTCCGTAATCCGCATTTGCAAATGCGATTCTCAGTTCCTGCTGATCCTCGATCGCCCACCAGTTGCCCAGATTTTTCTCCCAGATCAGCGGCACGGAAGCGGAAGAATCCCGATAGTGAAAAAGACATTCCGCCGGTTTCTCCGGCCTTCCGGTGTAACCGACCACCGACTGAATCAGCGCGAGTGCGTCCGGGTGTTTTTTCCCTACGGGAAAACAGACGGAATCCGGGACATTCTGCTCCGGATAATAACCGTAAAGCGCCAGACGGTCTTCCAGATGGAACGGGATTCCCGCACAGATCAATTCCCCCTTCGGCAGAAAACGGAGACGCCCGATGGTGAACTTGCACGGTTTTCCGTTCACTTCAAAATCCAGCGTGGAATTTGCCTGCCTGCCGAGAGGAATCTGTTCGAAAGCGGATCTCTCGAAGAGCGGCTTGTCCCGGAAGAGAGTCTGCATTTCGTAATCGAAAGCGACTTTTTTCCCGAAGAACCCGAGAGTTCCTCTGCCGGGAGTCGGTTTTTTCATATAGCGCATGGGAGAGATCAGGGTTCCCTGGTCATCCGCGAGCTCATAGTTTGTCCAGTCTTCCGGGTTGTCGTGCATCTTTTCCGCAAGGCGGCGATAGAAGGTGGAGCGGTTTTTGGATTCGTACCCGGAGTTCCATCCCGCGGCGCCGAGCATGGCGATCCCCGCGATGCGCCAGGGATACAGCGCCAGGGGCGAAGAGAGGGAATCGCACGAGGCCCAATAGGTCGCCAGAACCGCCGGGGCGTTCAACTTGACCGCGGAAGCGGCATGGGCAAGAACATTGTCGGCAGCGTTGACGATTCCGGCCCCGAATGTTTGGAAGCCGTTCTTTTTCAGCCAGAGCGTGTGCGGAAAACTGAAGAGCGTTCCATCTTCCGCATCCGGTTCCAGGAAGGGGGCGTAACGTTCCGGCACAGGCTTTCCATAGTTTATGCGCAGCATTCCGACCGGGACTTCCGGGGCCCGGACCGCGCGCGGCGTGTATTCCCAGTCCACGGCGATGCAGTTCTTTTTCAGCAGGGGCGATTCATGATGCCAGAAGAAGTCCGCCCAGAAAAGAGGTGTCCTGCCATGGGCGTTCACAAGATCCATTGCCTGTTCGATGTAGTCGCCGTAGAGACGCTCCACACCGGATTGCTTCACTTTTTCCGCGCACGCGGGACAATGTCCCAGCAGACGCGCCTCGTCGCCGCCGATGTGCACATAGCGGCAGTCCGGATGCATTTCCAGAATTTCGGTCAGCATCGACCGGAAGAGTTCAAACGTTCCCGGATTCAGGGGGCACCCCTGGGAGACATTCTTCTGATCTTCCCGGATTCCCGCAAACTCGTCGTGTTTCAGAATGTATTCCCAGTGGCTGAAGCATTGGACGAGAGGAATCAGCTCCACATGATTTTCCCGTGCCG
Source organism: uncultured Victivallales bacterium (assembly GCA_944389445.1). GTDB lineage: Bacteria > Verrucomicrobiota > Lentisphaeria > Victivallales > UBA1829 > UBA1829. The sequence goes on from CALXMJ010000411.1 coordinate 2,824, forward strand.
TCCGGACCAGTTCTGCAAGCTGTTCCCGTGTGAATGCATCGGGAACGGCGATCCGGTCCGTAAAGGAATACGGGAACTTGTCCTCGTATTCCAGGAGGCACGCGTTGATTTTCAGATCGGCGAAGAGGGGAAACAGGGATAACAGATAGTCGTAGTTCCAGCTGATTCGTTTCAGGTCGATCATGACGATGCGGAGGGGGACATCGGCCCAGTCGTGAACGGTTCCGATCCGGTCGGGGGGCAGCTCCTGCAATGTTTTTTGCGCATAGAAGAGACCGGAGTCTGTGGCGCTCCGCAGTTCGGTGAGTTGTTCCGTCATGGTGATTACATATTCATCGGGACGGGTCAGGGAGGTGTCCCGCACGGTCCGGACAGCGGAACTTCGCTGTCCGCGGCTCAAATTAACTGTCTGTGGATAAGGAAACATAATCACATCCTTTTTCTTGTCTGCAATCATAGAAGAAAATATGGCCGTTTTCTCCGTTTTTTCAACACGGATTTGTGAAAAAATAAGAGAAAAGCGTTACGCGGGAATGGAAAAATCTTTTTCCCGCTTCCGCGGAGGTCCCGCGGACCCGATCGGCATGGGTTACGATGATGTCCGGTTCCATGCGGAAAAAAGAGTTTCGGCGGCGTTCCGCTCATCCGGAGTCGGGACCGGGACATCTGCGAGCGGGTCGTCGAACCCGAGCTCCTTCCATTTGAAAGCTCCCAGCTTATGATACGGGAGAAGTTCCACGCGACGGATACAGCGGAAGGGTTTCAGATACTCCGCCAGCTTTTCCAGACGGTCCATGCTGAGTGTTTTCCCGGGAAGAAGCACATGGCGGATCCAGACCTCTTTTCCGGTCTGTTCACAGTATTCAAGGGTGGCGAGTTCATTTTTATTGTCCTGTCCGGTGAGTTCTCGGCAGAGTTCCGGTTCCAGTGCTTTGATGTCGAGGAGAAGCAGATCCGCCGCGTCGATTGTTTCCCGCGTGCGTTCCAGGGGCAGGGAACCCGCTGTGTCCAGAGCCGTATGGAATCCTGTTTTCCGGCAGCGGCGGAGCAGGTCGAGGGCAAAGTCCGGCTGCATCAGCGGCTCTCCTCCCGAGAGCGTGACGCCTCCGTTCCGGAGAAAGTTCCGGCAGGATTCAATCTGTTTCTCCAGTTCGGCGGTCGTGATGGAGCGGCCGCCGTTCGGGTGCCAGGTGTCCGGATTGTGACAGAAACGGCAGCGGAGCGGACAGCCCTGAAGAAAAACGACAAACCGGATCCCCGGACCGTCAAGCGTTCCGAAACTGTCCCAGGAATGAATTCTGCCGGAGATGCCGCCCATGCCGGAATCAGAAACGGTTGTGGAAGGTCCGGTTGACCACATCCAGCTGCTGTTCCCGCGTCAGCTGGATGAAGTTCACGGCGTAGCCGGAGACGCGGATCGTGAGCTGCGGATACTTTTCCGGGTGTTCCATCGCATCCAGCAGCATCTCCCGCTGAAGGACGTTCACGTTCAGATGGTGTCCGCCCTCCGTGAAATAGCCGTCCAGAAGGGCGATCAGATTGGAGATCTTGTCCGCCTGGTTTTTCCCGAGCGAATCGGGCAGGATGGAGAAGGTGCAGGAGATGCCGTCCTCGGCGCTGTCGTAGGGGAGCTTCGCCACGGATTTCAGGGAGGCGACTGCTCCGTTGACATCGCGTCCATGCATCGGATTTGCGCCTGGAGCGAAGGGCTCGCCGGATTTGCGCCCGTCCGGTGTGGAGGCGGTCTTCTTGCCGTACATGACGTTGGAGGTGATCGTGAGAATTGAGAGGGTCGGCCTCGAATTCCGATACGCGAAGTGACG
>CALXMJ010000412.1 GCA_944389445.1 uncultured Victivallales bacterium
GGCGGCTGTCAAACGGCAAACGGAATAAAAGCGACCAACGGGAGCGGTTATGCCGGATTGCCGCTTGACTGACGACGGGTTCTGATGTATCTCACGCTGATTTACCCACAAATTCCCGTGAAGACCCTGTTTTAGTTTGGAGACCAAACATTATTCTAAATCTCACGATAAAATTATTGCAAGAATATATAACAATAATAATATCTTAATTATAAAAGAACTCTCAGGTAAAAATACTAATAATATGTTAAATTATATCAAAATAATAGCTAACACATTGAAATTCAGGTAGTGTCCGCAATTTTGCGCACATTTGTTTCTGAACGATTACAGATGATACAACAACATTTGGTAGTGTCCGCAATTTTGCTTCTGCTGCGTAAGAGCGTTTCGGGCGGCGTAAATGACTCTCAAAAAAAGAAATCTTCACTTTTTGACTGCTTCTACGTAATACCGCCCTTGAAAAACGTGAGGCATTGCAAAAATTAGAAAAAGAAGAGATTTCCAACTTTTCAAGCAATCGCCACCCGTCCTGGTTGAGAGAGCTCTATTCTGCGGACTCCTCCGTAATGGAGAAATCGTCAAAAATCATAGCCTGTTCACCCGCATGACCGAAAAAGCTGACATACGCATACGCGGTATCCTCCGGAGGAACAAGCGCAAGCGAAAGTTTCCGCCATTCTACGTTTTTCGGACGGTCATCCCGAAATTCCTGCCGAATCTTCTCACCTTTTCCATTGAAAAAGACCACCGAAAGACACGCCGCCGCTCCCGGAATCTTCTCCGCCCGGCTCCAGATCGTGAACACATACAACTTTCCCTTTTGAAAAAATTCCTTCCGACAGTCTAAAACCACATTCGCTCCACGACAGATCCGAAGAGCACCTTTTCCTGTCCGTGCCGCTCTCCCGGAAGACTCCCACTGCACGTCTTTATGCGGATTGCAGTAGACACTTTTCCCGTTTTCCGGAAGGAAACCGGCCTTCAGCGGCTTTTCAAAATCCAGTTTTACTTTCTCTTTTCCGTTCGATTCTCCGGCACCTGCGATACAAGCACACAAAAGCATTGCCGGAAGAAGAATTGTTTTTGAAAAATTCATAATGCACTCTCCTGTCTGGTTGGATTTTTCTGTATGGTAATGTTCAATTCCAGTTCCCCGGATAAAGAGGAATGGTCCATCATAATGCAGTTCAGCGGGGAATATCCTTCGGCCCGTTCCCGTTTTTCGCAGGAAAGTTTCCAGTCTTCCGGGACCGTGAACGACAGAGAGAAGAGTCGGCCACGGATTTCGACGTGCCGTCCTTGAATGAAGACAGGAAGCGGAGTCATCCAGTTAAAACGGACCCCGTTGCTTTCTTCAAGCAGAGAATATTTGTCGAAAATCTTCAAATTTCCTGGTGAGTCGGAGCGGAGACTCCGAACCCGTCTCCGGAAGATTCCCGGAAAGGCCGGCTGGAGATTGACGGAGGCTTCAAAGACTTTTTCGTCGCCTTTCGTATTCAGTTTCAGCGAAGTCTTATTTGGTTGGAGATCGGGATTTCCCTTCGGATAAAGGACATTGTGCCAGTAGGACTTTTTCAGTTCATTGCAGAGAGGATGACTGTAGGAAAGAATACCGGAATCGGCGGCAAAGGTCTCTCCTCCCGCTTCGATCAGAAACTGGCCAAGATCCTCATGAGCATGAAACGCCTGCGCATCAGCGAGCAGGGCGATCCGTACCGGATAACCATCCAGCATCCGAGTGGAGGCAACCGAGGAGATGGAGTCTATCCGGGTAAAAACTGGATATGGCGGTTCCGGATATGGCTTTTCCGGCATCAGAAGCTGTATGTAATAGTCGTTGATCGGAAAATTCCGGGCGGTCCGGAGCAGACGGTTGTAAAGTCTCCCCCAGGAAGATCTTGGAAACATCGCGGCCAGGAATGCAACAGCCGGATATTCGCCGGCGTTGATTGAACCGTTTCCATCATGCGTAGGAAAAAATCCCTGCGACTCATCGGTCGATATCATCAGATCCGCATAGCGGACGGAATTCTTCAAACTTTCGGGCAGAATCGTTTCAAAAGGAATCTTCCGCGCCAATGAAGCCATATAAAATGATTCAAGCGCACGTGCGGCTGTTGCCTGAAAATAACTGCTTCCCTCATGAAAACCGCCATCGGGTTCCAGTACAAAACGATCCAGGCTCTCACGCAGTTCCGCAAGTGCCAGATCCATATAGGGCGCAGTCCGTTTCCAACCATATTTTTCCATCAGCAGATACCCGCCGATCCGACCGGCGGAAAACCAGGCAAGCTGATTGCAGTGATAGATGTATTCAAATTTCCACGCACTGTAATTGACCGTGTTGACTCCGCGTTCGGCAATACAGCGCATCAGGAGTTCTTTTGTTTCATTGGTCATGAACTCTCCGGCGAAATCCATTGTAAGCAGAAGACTTCGCGTGATCCGGGACTCATCAAATGCGCGATGCTCGAAGGAGCTTCCCGGCAACGTTGCGTACATTCCCACTCCCCAGGAACGGAAATGGGCAAAAATAACAGCGGAACGAACCGCCTGCTTCATCAGTTCCGGATCCTTGAGCATCATGCCGAGCCAGGCAAAACGATGGGGAAAGTACCAGTACCGGAGACGGGCGTAATCGCGATCGCGCGGAAAGCGCCGGTCAACAGGAAGAAACTCTCCGAGCATTTTCGGCAGCGGCACGGAAAGCAAACGCTCCCGTTCACGTTCCGCCTGCACCCGATAGGAATGTGCAAAGCGGAGACGGGCACGTTTAATCGCTTCTTCCGGCGCGATCAGCCCGAAAAGCGGACGGAAAGACGGCTGTTCCGGAGTTTTGACAAAACGGTCAAAATCTATTTCCTGCAGTTGCCGAATGTACCGTTCATAGTAAGGCAAAGCGGCGGAATCGGCTGTTCCGATCCAGTTGAGAACCGGATTCATAGGTGTGGAAGATCCATCGAATTCCAATTCAATGGAGGAAATTTTCTTTGCTCCGTTGAGTTCGAGTGCGTATTCTGCGACAGCATCTCCTTTCGGAACACGAAAACGCCGTTCGCGGATTCCCGCATCCGTCTCCGCCCGGAAGACAAAGCTCCGCCCCTCTTCCAGCAGGATGGAGACCAGAAGGCGGTCAAAAGAATCTGCTCGGACAGAAACCTTCCGGCGGATTCGGAAATGATCACGGACCGTCAGCCGAACCGCTCCGAAAACATACGAAATCGAAGATTTTCCCGAAGAGGAGAATGTTTCCCACTGTTTGACATCCGCCATGTTGGAATCCCAGCATGGAATCAGAATTCCCTCCGCCGGATTGACCGGAATGAGCGAAGGATGATTTTCC
>CALXMJ010000413.1 GCA_944389445.1 uncultured Victivallales bacterium
TTCGAGAACAACCGCTGGAGCAATACCGGAGGACTGATTATCAAAAATCTTTCGGACTCCGTTTTCCGGAAAAACACCATTTCCGGACGAACCGGAGTGAACCGTTTCGGGGAAAAGGAGAACGTGATTTCCGTGGACCGCTGCGAAGAACTGATGTTTATAGAGGACAGTTATCTAGGTCGTCCGCTGTCGCTGAAGGATCTTCAGAGGAAGGAGTGCGGAGGCGGCATCGTGGTGAAATAACCCGGCGGGATTCCCGCCGCGGTTGAAAAAATGCGAACACGGTGTATACTCCCTGTTATGATGGACAAGCGAAGCTACACAACCTGCGCGCAGACTCGCGAACTGCTGCGCGATTACATCCGCGGAATGATGATTTCCAATCAGGACCGGCTGCCGGGAGAGGAGCCGCTGGCGGAACATCTGCACGTCTCCCGGCGGACGCTTCACAAGGTGATCCGGGAGATGGAGGAGCGGAAGGAGCTGGTGCGCGAGGGGCGCTTCCGGCGCTATGTGCAGGAATATCGGAATCTTGCGCGTGCCGGAAGGATTCTGTTCCTTTCTGTGGGACGGCACTATACGTTTCAGCTTCCGGCGATGGAGCGTCTCTGGAACATGCTCCATCCGCTTCTGCTCCGCCACGGCGCCGATGTCGGACTGCTTCTGACCAATCCCGGGACTGATCCGAAAAGTATTTCGGATCAGGTGGAGCGGGCGGATGTGATTCTGTATGCCGGCTGCCAGTCCTCCGACCGGGAGAAGAATCTGGAACATCTCTTCCGCAGCCAGAACGGGAAAACGGTCATCAGCCTGCTGGAGACGCAGACCCAGAATTTCCGCAACATGATCGTTCTGGACAACTACGCCGCAGGACGTATGGCAGCGGAATATCTGATGGATTCCGGCTGTCGTAAGATGCTCGGAATCTGGGAGTTCTGCACCAATCAGGATTTTTCACGCCGGGCGCAGGGCTTTGCCGACAGCCTTTCCGCGCACTATCTCGGCGGCATTGAATCCATTCTCTGGGTCCCCGGTAAAAACGGACAGGGAATGCGCGAAACGATCGACTGGGCGATTGCCGAAGACTTCGACGGAATCTTTCTCATGAGCGACGAGCGCATTGCCGATCTTCTTGCCGCGCACATCCGGTCCGGCCGCGTGCCCGGCGGAACGAAGATCATCACCATCGACGGCACGCAGGAGTGCCTGCGCATGACCCCGTTCATTCCATACATCAACCACGCCAGCGACAAGATCGCCGAAGAGATTCTCGAACAGATCACTCAGGTTGCACGGCATACGTTTCAGAATGTCCGGAAACATCTGTATCCGGCGGTCTGCCTGAACTGAGTTCCGGCGGGAACAAGGCAGGGGAAAAAAGCGCCGTCCATGCGGCGACGGCGCTTTGGAATTGTTTATTTCAGGGCGTTGGGAACCCGATATTTTCCCATCCAGTTCATGCCTTCTGCCGAGGAAACCGGGATCATGCGGATCAGCTGGAGCGGCGAGCCGCCGTGCAGAAAATCCAGCTGCAACCCTTTTGATTTCAATTCCTTATCGGAATAGACTCCGAGTTTTCTTCCGCTGATCATTTCATCCAGATACCAGAATCCCCCGCCGGGGATGTTCCGGAAGAGATGCCGATAGGAGCCAGGCTTTTCCGTGTAGAGCGCGGCATAGAAGCGTTTCAGCTTCGGGGAAGTTCCTTCCAGAGCGCCGAGTCCATCGACGGGCGGCACCTCTGTTCCACCCGCCCATTTCAGAGCGCGGCGGAGAAATCCGGAGAGTTTTCCAGCGCGATAATCGGGCATTCCCCAGAAGAGCAGGATTTCGCCTTTTCCGAATTTGTGCAGACTAATCGCCGGAGCTCCTTCCGGGAAGCGGGCGAGAACTGTTCCCGTGCTGTTCCGGTTTTCCGGATAGTATCCGAAGTAGTCCGTTTCGGGAATCCAGCGATAGGGATAGGAGAAGAAATTGGTTTTTACCCGGCTGTCTTTCAAGTCGTTTCGATAGTCCGCGAGCGAGAAGAAGCCGATTTTCTCTCCCTTTTGGAAGAGCGGATGATCCTGAATCGCCTCTGCTGCAATTCCAGTCCGGTCCATTCGGCAGGGGCCGGAGGGCGGAGTGATCCCGAAGCGTTTGAGCAGAGGGAAGGGGGCGCGGGAGAGTTCCGGAACGTATTTTCCGGTGTTTGCGGTCATGATGATGCGTGCCCCGCGTCGGACGGCATTGATGATGCGTTCCGCATTTTCTCCGCTGAGGACTTCCGCCAGCGGATTGGTCAGAAGAAGTTTGTACTGATTGGCGCGGGAGTCGTCGAAAGGTTCTGTCGGGACGTTGTCTCGGTCGGCGAGATCGAACCAGCGTTCGAGGTCGCCGATGCGCCCTTCAAAGGTGGTGCGGTGCTTGGTGAAAAGTGTGTCGCTGTCGGTGATCCGTGCCGTTTCGACGGGCTGTCCGACCGGACGGAAGTCGTTCAGTTCGTGCAGGATGCCGCGGAACTGCTCCAGCCGGTCATAGGCGTGAAGTCCTCCGTAGTGTCCGGCGAGATGCAGCGGATTCGGGAAGAAGTAGATGTGCAGATTGCCGCCTCCGCCTCCGGCATGGTTGAGCGCCTGCCAGACGGCGTTGTCAACCGTCCATCCATCATGATCGAAGGCCCAGTGGTGGGGGAAGTGCGGTTCGGAGATCCATCCGATCCGTCCCCGGAACCAGGCGTCGAGCAGTTTTCCTTTCCGCAGATTGCCCTGATTGCCGCCGTTGTGCAGGTAATCGAGTTCCCCGTAGATCGGTTTGACGAACTCCACATCATCGGTCAGAATCGTATAGGCGATGATGAGATGCTGTTTGTCGTATTTGCGGATCGCCTTTACCATGCGCGGAATCCAGACATGCTTGTTCAGATACGCCTTGAAACGGCAGAAGTCCAGCCAGGAGAGGCGCAGATCAGGCAATGTGCCGCGCCGCAGGTCGGGCTGAGGCGGAATGATTTCGCTGAAATTCCGGTAGGAGCTTCCCCAGCGTTTGTTGAGTGTGCCGATGTTCTTGTACCGTTCTTTCAGCCAGATGCGGAAGGCGTCCGCATCCGGGGAGCTGTATCCGGCGATGGTTCCGTTCCACGGCTTGTCCATGACGGTCCATTCTCCGCCGGGTTCCATCAGGTAATACCCCTGAAACGCCGCATGGTTTTTGTAGCGGGAATGAAGTCTGCGCCAGGCCTCGTTCCAGAGCCGCACGACATCCGGATCGGTGACGGAAAACGCATCGTAGGGGGTATGAATGATCTGTGCGCCGTTGTAGTTGCGCTGTCTGTGGTACGGAACCCAGCGGATGCCGATGAAGTCGAACCGGACCGTGACTTCGCATCCGGCATCCGCGGCCTCGTCCATTTGAATGTCCAGTTTGGAGAAGTCGTAAACCCCCGGCAGGACTTCGAAATCGGCGAGCCGGTGCATGACGCAGACATTCGGCCCGAGCCGTTTGGCTTCATCAAGATAGGTCCGGAAATCCTGTCGGAGTTCCTGTTCGTTTTTGAGCGGGGCGCGGCGGGCGAAGCGTTCCGGAGGCAGATAGGTGGTCCGCGTGTAGTTGCCGGATTTGATCTCTTCCCGCGTCCGTTTCCGTCCGATGCGCGGATGCTCCTGCGAAAGATCGCTCTTGATGCCGATCAGCCAGGTGCCTGTGTCGAT
>CALXMJ010000414.1 GCA_944389445.1 uncultured Victivallales bacterium
ACAGTTGTTTCCTCCACCGGAAATGGATATGTTTCGTATTCCCATTCCGACAAGCCGCTCGTTCCGAATTATGTGGCGATGATCCCCTATTTCCTGAAAACCATGAAGGCGAGTGTATCGAAGAAGCGTTCTGCCGGCGGAGGCTCCGGGAAAAGCCCTGCCGGGACTTCTCTTATCCGTTCCGTCGGAAATCTGAAGCAGATCGGACTGGGGCTTGCCATGTACTCCGCGGATCATAAGGATCAGTTTCCCGCCGGATATGGCGCGGAGGGGTTGCGAGTCCTGTTCCAGGACAATTATCTGCCGGATCTGAAGGTGTTTTACAATGCGGAAGCGCCTGTTCAGGGAAAAGAGTTTGATGCAAAACGCGTTGCGTATGTGTATTTCGGCGAAATCGGGGATCTGAAGCAGTGGCGCAATCCTCACAGGATTCCGGTTGCATTTGAGATGCCGTCTCCGGAAAAGAAGGCGCTGCCGGTGCTGTTTCTGGATGGGCATGTCGAGACTCTGACCGGATCATTCCGGAATTGTGCCGAAGTCGTGAAGACTGTGATTCAGAAAGGATCGCTCGGTGAGCCGGAAGCCGGGCGCGTTCGCAAGATGGCGGAAAAGGCCGATGCGTTTCTGAAAAACTGATCGTTTCCGAATGGGACCTCCATCAGGGAGGGATTTCCCGGAATCCTTTCCCGATGGAGGTCTTTTTATTTTTCAAGCTGTTCTCTGAAAAGATCGAATATTTCTATGTAAAAATAGAAAACCATTAAAATAATTTTATTTTTTTTGCGTTTTTTGTTTGCATTTGTCCAAATCGGGAATATCTTAAAGACAAAGGGAGAATTCCGATGGCGAGAAACAATATTTATCAGACCTTGATCGGGAAACTGGAGAAGACGTTGAGCGGAATGGCGGAAGGGACACTTCTTCCGTCGGAGCAGGAGCTGGCGGATCGCTTCGGCGTCAGCAAGCCAACGCTCCGGCGTGCTCTTGCGGAACTGGCGGAACGGAGGCTGATTGAGAAGAAAAACGGCATTGGAAGCGTGGTGGCGGGGAGTACGAAAGTGATCTCCCGCGAGCTGATCTTTCTCTGTCATGATGTGGTGTTTTTTGCCGAATCCCTGAAACGGTTCAGTGCAGCGGCGGCGGATCGGAATTATTTAAGTTCCATTATCCCGCTGTGCGGCGATACGAGGTCGCAGGAGCGGATCATCGCGACGGCGATTTCGAGGAATCCCGCCGGTCTTGTGGTGTATGCCGATCCGGGGATGAAGACGCTGAGCGCATATTCGCATCTGGCGTCCTGCGGGATTCCGGTTTTGTTCCTGATCCGTCTGCCGGAAGGGGTCCGGGGGAATCTGCTTACGTTTGAGAATGCCGACGGCATTACCGGGATTGTTCTGCGTTTTTACGATGAAGGGTGCCGTCATTTTGCGCTTTACGGCAACGAGCATATCAATCCGCTTGCCGCGATTGAGCGAAAACACGGATTTCTGGAAGGCTTGCGAAAGTGCCGCCTGAAACTCCGGGAGGAGCTGATCTGCACCCGGGAGAATTCGGAAGAGGAACGGATGCGCTTTTTCGAACTGTTCCGAAACCCGGAGAAGCGGCCGGACGCGGTCTGCTGTCTGAACGACACCTGTGCCGGGGACTTCATCCGGATCATGCGCAGAATGAAAATAGATTTTGCAGGGATCCGGCTTTCCGGGTTTGACCATGCTCCGCTGATCACCTTTCTGCCGCACGAGCTCCTGACGGTCGAACCGCCGATGGCCGAACTCGGCGACTGCGCCGCAGAACTGCTGATCCGGCAGATTGAGAACCCGGTCTTCGGTTTCACCCGGAAAAAACTGGCATCGAAACTGATTTCCATCAAACCGGACTGATTTTTCTCACAGCAACTTTACATATAAAAAAACGGGAAGAAACATGCAGAACTCAAATTCAAAGACCTGGCTGAAGCCGGGAACGAGACAGTGTCTGCTCAGCCGTGCCCTGATCAAGAGCATGGGCTATACGGATGCCGACCTTGAACGTCCCATTGTGGGGATCATCAACACCTGGGCGGAGACGAATCCGGGGCATTACAACTTCCGGCAGATGGCGGAGGCCGTCAAACGCGGAGTCTGGGCGGCGGGTGGATTTCCGCTGGAGGTCAACACAATGTCGATCTGCGAGGTCTTTTTTGATCTTTCCAGCCTCATCTACCGCAATCTTCTTGCCATGACGACCGAGGAACTCATTGCGCGTCATCCGTTTGACGGTGTGATTCTGCTCGGTTCCTGCGACAAGAATGTTCCGGCGCAGCTGATGGCCGCGCTTTCCGCAAACAAGCCGATGATCTTCCTGCCCGGCGGACCCATGCTGCCCGGAAATTACAAAGGCGAATCCCTGGCGTGCGGAACCGACAGCTTCAAGCTCTGGACCCGATATCTTGCCGGAGAGATTTCAAAAGAGGAGCTCCGCGGACTGGAAGGCTGTCTTTACGGGTCCGTCGGCGCGTGTCCGATCATGGGAACGGCAAACAGCATGCAGTGCGCCGCCGAATCGCTCGGACTGAGTCTGCCCGGAAGCGCAAGCGCGCTCGCGGTCTCCGCCGAGAAGATGCGCTATGCCGAGGAGAGCGGACGACGGATCATGACGCTGATCGAACGCGATATCAAGCCGAAAGACATCGTGACGCTCGACGCTCTGAAAAACTGCATCACGGTTCTGATGTCCTCCGGCGGTTCCACGAATCTGATCATTCATCTGACCGCTAGTGCCCGCCGTGCCGGAATCACGCTGCCGCTCTCTCTGTTTCAGGAGATCAGCGACCGAACAAAACTTCTGGTGGATGTGAAGCCATCGGGCCGGGGAACGGTGGGAATCGAGTTCCATCAGGCGGGCGGCGTACCGGCGCTCATGAAGGAGCTGGAAAGTCTGCTCAACGGCGACGTGATGACGGTGACCGGTCATTCCTTGAAAGAGAATCTGAAAAAGGTGCAGAAAACCTGCCGCCCGGATGTGATCGCCCCGCTGGATCATCCCCTTGCTGAGAATGGCGGCATTGCGGTTCTGTACGGGAACCTTGCGCCGCGCGGAGCGGTGATCAAGCGTTCGGCGGCGTCGATCCTGAAATTCCGAGGGGAGGCCCGCGTCTTTGACACGCTCGCCGAAGCGGAGAACTATCTGCTGGATCCGCAGTCCGACATGGATGAAAACAAGGCGATTCTTCTGCGCGGATACGGTCCGAAGGGCGCGCCCGGAATGCCTGAATTCGGAAACTATATGCCGATTCCTCCGAAACTCTACAAACGCGGAATCCGGGATTATGTCCGCATCACGGATGCCCGCATGAGCGGAGGAGCGTTCGGAACGGTGGTGCTGCATGTCTGTCCGGAAGCGTGCGACGGCGGTCCGCTGGGGGCGGTGCGAAATGGCGATATCATCGAAATGGATGTGGAAAAGGGAATTCTGAACGTCGAGCTCTCCCCGGAGGAGATCGCAAAACGTCTGAGCGGGACCGTTTTTGAACCGAAAGAAAAATTCGAGCGCGGATTCGTCCGTCATTACATCGACAGCGTTCTGCAGGCGGATGAAGGTTGCGATTTCGCCTATCTGCGCTGAACGGGGGGAGGGCTGTCTCATGCCGCTGCTGGCAGGGAGAAAATCGTTGATCCGTCTGGACACGGCGGATGGTTCCATTGAATTTCGGTGCGGATCGGCGCTCTTCCGATTTGCGGGAAACGGATTCGCCGTCGGAGAGGTGGATTGCGACGGCGAAAACATGCAATATCTCCTTTCCTCTCCGCGTTTTCCGCTTGCCGTGCGTGCGGTTCTGCGGTTTGCGACGGACGGGAATCCCGAGCTTCGTCTCCGTGCCGAGGG
>CALXMJ010000415.1 GCA_944389445.1 uncultured Victivallales bacterium
GAGAAAACGAAGGGAAACCGAACCTGCCGGATCGTGGATCAGCGTCTGCATGGAACCGTCCGGCTGGATCGTCCAGTTTTCCGCGTTCCGGTCGGGCAAACCGGCAAGGACATGCCCATGGAGGAGCGCACGGGCCCGGATGTTTTTGCGATCCGGATTGTCCAGGACCCGAATGGTCTGGTAGAGCGTGTTCTGATCCAGAAGAAGTTCATGCCGGAAACGGACGCCTTCCAGTTCACATTCGGAACGGAATCCGAAGGAATAGTGAAATGTCTGATTGAATTCGGGATAATAGTTCCGGCCGTCGATGATGATCTGGATGCGGCCGACCTTGGCAAAGGCGGATTCCTGTGATCCCGAAAGAATCCGGGCTCGCCGGTATCCCTGTTTCCCGACGTAATACAGATCGGAGATTCCTCCGTGACTGACTACGTCCGCGGCAATTCTTCCTGAAACATAATGATTGAAATTCAACCCGAATCCATGTTCAGCGCAAGGCAGCTGATTCCTGTATGTGTGAATCATAAAGTGTTCTTTCTTTTCCTCATGTCCGTGTTTATGTTCGGAAATACTCTAATGCGTTTTATCTGTTTTTCAACTGTCTGTTTTGATTTTTGACGTCGCAGGAAAAAGAATATGGATTGTTCGCCCGTTCGCCGGAGTCTGTCCGTTGTATAAACGCCGTGTTCACAACAGTGTCTTAATAGTTTCCTCCTTGCCGACTGACAATTTCCCGCTGATTTTTCAATTGACATTGAAAGTGATTTTTTCAGTGAAATTTATTTTTTTCCGTTCTCAGGGCTGCTTCCGTTCTTTTCGGATTTCTGTTTTTTTTCTCTATTTTGCTGTAAAATTTCCATTCCGGGTGTAAATTACCGGACAGGATATTTTGCGAAAGGTTCTTCTTATGAGCGATGAGATCAAACATGAGTGCGGAATTGCACTGATTCGCCTTCTGAAGCCGCTGCGCTTCTATAAGGAGAAGTACGGCACTCCCCTCTACGGGCTCAATAAACTTTGCCTTCTCATGGAAAAACAGCACAACCGCGGACAGGACGGTGCGGGGATGGCATGCGTCAAGTTTGATATCAGTCCCGGGAACAAATACATTTCCATGGAGAAATCGAATTCGAACAGTCCGATCAAGGATATTTTCTCCGCGGCCTTGGCGGAGATTGCGCAGGTCTGCCGGCAGCCGGGAGCGCGTCCGGAAGATCCCGAATGGCTCAAGAAGAACGCCCGTTTTACCGGAGAGCTTTTTCTCGGACATCTCCGCTACGGCACTTACGGCGGAAACGGAATTGAACGCTGTCATCCTTTTCTCCGGGAGAGCAACTGGATGTCCCGGACGCTGATTGTCGCGGGCAATTTCAACCTGACAAACACTGACGAACTGTTTCAGCTGCTCGTGAATATGGGGGAACACCCTAAAGACCGGTCCGATACGGTGACCGTTCTGGAGAAAATCGGGCATTTTCTCGACACCGCCAACCTCAGAATGGAGGAAAAATGTGCGGAAATGGGCCTGACTCCGCGCGAAGCGTCCGCCTATATCGCCAGAAATCTTGACGTGATGGGCGTCCTGCGCGACTCCTGCAAAAAGTGGGACGGCGGCTATGTGATCGCCGGAATGATCGGTCATGGCGATGCTTTTGTCCTGCGGGACCCGGCAGGAATTCGTCCTGCCTTTTATTATGCGGACGACGAGATCGCCGTTGTCACATCGGAACGGCCCGTGATCCAGACCACCTTCAACATTCAGGAGGCGGAACGGATTCAGGAACTCCCTCCGGGACATGCAGTCGTCATCAAGCGTGACGGCACGCTTCTGGTGGAGCCCTTCACCAGCCGTCCTGTGGAGCCGAAACGCTGTTCCTTCGAACGCATCTATTTTTCCCGCGGCACCGATGCGGACATCTATCAGGAACGCAAAAATCTCGGACGTCATCTGACGGCGAAAATTCTGGACGCCATTCACGAGGACATCGAAAATACGGTCTTTTCCTTCATCCCGAACACGGCGGAAATCTGCTACTATGGGCTCATGGATGCCCTGCGGGAGCACTGTGTCCGGATTGTTACCCGGAAACTCCTGGCGCTCAAGGATAAGGAAAAATTTGACGATGATAATCTGAAGTCGATTCTCGCTCTCTGCCCCCGCTTTGAGAAGGTCGCGGTCAAGGACGCCAAACTGCGGACGTTCATTACGCAGGACTCCAGCCGCGACGACCTCGTCGCGCATGTCTATGACATTACCTATGGAACTCTCCGCCGCGGCAGGGATACGCTCGTGGTGATCGACGATTCCATCGTGCGCGGAACCACCATGCGGGAAAGTATTCTCAAGATTCTGGACCGTCTCGGCCCGAAACGGATCGTGCTGGCCTCTTCGGCGCCGCAGATCCGCTATCCGGACTGCTATGGAATCGACATGGCGAAGCTGGGCGATTTCGTCGCGTTTCAGGCGGCGATCGAACTGCTGAAGGAGTCGAACCGCTCGCATATCATCGACGATGTTTACCGGAAGGCAAAATCCTCGCTCTGCTGCGAATCCGCCGTTCCGAACTATGTGCAGGAGATTTATGCTCCGTTTTCCGCCGATGAGCTCTCCTTGAAGATTGCCGATCTTCTGCGTCCGGTGGGCATCCGTGCGGAGGTCTCCGTGATCTTTCAGACGATTGAAGGCCTGCACGAGGCTTGTCCCGATCACACGGGAGACTGGTATTTCACAGGAAACTATCCCACTCCCGGCGGCGCAAAAGTCTGCAACCGGGCGTTTATCAACTTTATTGAAGGGCGCAACGAGCGCGCATATTGAAATCAGGAGAAAACAACAATGCTTCAACTGCTTGCCGCAACGAGTAACAAACACAAGGTCGAGGAATTCAGGAAGATGCTGAACGATTTGAATTCCCGGGTCAACATTGTCACGCCGGACACCATTCCGAATTTTCCGGAGCTGATTGAGGACGGAAACTCCTTCGAGGAAAATGCCGAGAAAAAGGCGGAACAGGCTTCCGCTTACGCCGATATGGCTGCGTTCGCTGACGATTCCGGACTTATGGTCGAAGCTCTGGACGGCGCTCCCGGTATCTTCTCCGCGCGTTATGCGGGGGACGGCGCGACCGATGCCCAGCGCATTGCCAAACTGCTGGATGCCATGAAGGGGAAAACCAACCGCCGCGCAAAGTTCGTCTGTGCTATTGCGATTGCTTATCGCGGCGATGATGTCGCTCTGTTCCGCGGAGAGGTCTGCGGGACGATCGCCGATGCTCCGCGCGGAACAAACGGATTCGGATATGATCCGGTCTTCATTCCGGAAGGATATGACAAAACCTTCGGAGAGCTTTCTTCCGAGGTCAAAGACTCTATCAGCCACCGCGCCGCGGCGATGGTGAAAGCTGTAAAATTCATTCGCGCCGAACTCGACAGCATGGATGATTTTGAATTCGTATGATGAAAAGCGGTTTCATTTTTTCCCTTGTCCTGTTCTGCTGCTTGGTCCGGGCGGAGCAGTTCCTTTCGTTTGACCGGCCGACCCGGGCGGGTGATTCCTTCCGGGCAGAGATCAATCTGGCATCCTCCCGGGAATACAAATTTGTGCTGGCGGGACCGGATAAGCCGATTGTCAAGCAGGAATCGCTTTCCGTGACCATGTTTGCCGGGATGAAAGTGCTGGAAGTGAACTCTGTCGGCAACCCGAATCGGATGGAACTTCAGATATCAATGGTTGGCGGCTATCTCAACGGAAAAACGTTCGACGCCTCGCAGCTGATGGGGAAAACCGTGCTTTGCGATCTGCGGCGCCTTCCGTGCCGTTTTGTCTATGCGGAGAGCGGACAGAGCGTTCCGCGCGAGGCCAGGCGTCTTCTGGGGGCTGTTTTTCATGTCCCGCCGGAGAACACTTTGAAAAATACGCTGGGGGATGGCATCGTTCCGGCTCCCGGCAAAAAATGGAGCATTTCCGCCCTGCCTGTGATCGAATCGCTGAAACAGCGCGGATTTGATCTGAAAGGGAATTCGATTGAGGCGGTTGCAAAGATCGACGGAAAGGAGAATTATCGTGGAATTGACTGCTGGCAGATAACGGCCAGCATCCTTTCCCGTGACGTGCCGAATCTGGATTTCCGTATGAAAGCCGAACTCTGGATTCCCGCCGATCCGAAACGGAATGTGATCCGGACGATCCGGAGCGGGGTGGAGGTGGTCGACCGGATGCTGCCGATGGACAATCCCGTTTCCGCCGGTTCCAGTGTCCGCGTCATTGCGAACGAAACCATGGAAGCGATTCTGATGCCTTCCGAGGGGGAGAAGAAGGCTCCTCCCCGGAAAAAATCCTCCTGGTCGGATTTCATCCTGCGCTGAACCGTTTAATTTGAAATAAGGAGTTGACACCATGCTGCCAGTGAATGATCTGTTTACCGCAAAGGACAAAGAGGCGATTTATTCGTTTCTGGACACCTATCCCCGCTATCTGGAGATCCTGGAATACCGGAAGCTGCCGCCGAGAAAGGTGAAGACCGTTTTCTACGGGGATTCGATCACGAATGCCTTTCCGCTTCAGGAGTTTTTTCCCGGAGCGTCGTTCCTGAACCGTGGGATCGGCGGAGACAATGTCAACGGGCTTTACTTCCGGCTGGAAGACGATGTCTTTCCGTTCCATCCGGAACAGGTTGTCATGATGATCGGCATCAACGGAATCGAGTGGGAGTTCGGGAGCATTGTCGCCAAGATCGCCCGTGTGGCGGAACTGATCGCGGAACGGGGAAGCCGGGTCTACCTCTGCAGCATTCTTCCGCTCCGCAATCCGGATGCCTGGAACCGCTTTCAGTATCAGGATAAAATCGTGAAGCTGAATGCGGAAATCAAACGGATCGCCGATTCCCGTTTTACCGGATATCTGGATTATCATACGGCGCTTCGCGATGAAAACGGCGAACTGGCAAAACCGTTCGCCCGCGAAGACGGAACCCATCTGACTTTTGACGGCTACATCGCCATGGCGAAAGTCCTGGAGAAGACCGTTCCGCTCTATTGATCAGCTCATGCGGAACAGACCGTATTTGATGATGCAGCGGAGAGCGGAGACTCCGTCTTTCCAGTTGATCTTCTTGCCTTCCTGATAGGTCCTGCCGGAATAGGATACTGTGACTTCATACATGCGGCATCTCTGCCGGGCGAGTTTGATTGTGATTTCCGGTTCGAATCCGAATCGTTTTTCCCGGAGGGTGATCTTGTCCAGAAGTTCGCGTCTGAACATCTTATAGCAGCACTCCATGTCGTGCAGGGTCAGATCGGCGAGCATGTTGCAGAAGGTCGTAAGAAAACGGTTGACAACGGAATGCCAGTAATACATGACCCGGTGGCATTCGCTTCCGACAAAGCTTGCGCGTGCGCCGAAGACCACATCCGCCCGGCCGTCAAGAATGGGCGCGAGCAGTTTCGGGAGTTCATTGGGATTGTATTCAAAGTCAGCATCCTGAACCACGAGGATATCTCCGCTTGCCGCCTTGAATCCGGTATGCAGGGCTGATCCCTTGCCGCCGTTCTTTTCATGGTACAGGGCCTTGATGATTCCTTTTTCCTCCCAAGCTTTCAGCTTTTCGGGAGTTTTGTCTTTGGAGCAGTCATCGACGGCGATCAGTTCCACGGTGATTTCTTTTGGAAAATTGACCGCCCGGACCCGTTCAATGACCGCATCAATATAGTTTTCCTCGTTGTAAACCGGGATGATGATGGACAGTTTCATGAGATTCAACTCCTTTCTGGTCAGCGAAGCCGGGCATAACCCCCGGCTGTCCGTTTGATTTTATGGGATATTTCCAATGCAACAAGTTTGCGCGACAGTTCGCCGGCTGCGATTCCCGTTTCCGCGGAGATGGCGTCGAATCCGGCTTCTCCCAGTTTGAGCAGTTCGAGAATTTTCCGGTCGCTTTCCGGAAGAGCCGCTTCGACTGCTTCATCAAATCCGCTCTCATCGGCGGATTCCTCTTTGAGCGAGAAGAGATCCCGCGGTTCGAGTCCGGGGAGAAAATCCATTGCTTCCAGGACATCTTCGAATCCGGTGATCAGCGTTGCCTCTCCTGATTTGATCAGGTTGTTGCATCCGCTTGACATCTCGGAATCGGCGTTCCCCGGAACGGCGAAAACATTTTTTCCCTGTTCCAGCGCGGCGGCCGCCGTGATCAATGCTCCGCTGTGAAGACCCGCTTCAATCACGATGGTCCCCTGGGATAGGGCGGAAATGATGCGGTTTCTCATTGGAAACGAATGGCGGGTCGGGGGGAATGTCATCGGGAATTCCGTAATGACCGCGCCTCCTTTGGCAATGATGTCGCGGGCCATCGGCAGATGCTCCTGCGGCTGAATCTTCATCAGCCCGCCGCCGAGAACGGCAACGGTTTTTCCGCCTGCGTTCATTGTCGCTTTGTGCGCTGCGGCATCAATGCCGAAAGCGAGCCCGGAGACCACTGCCCAGCCGGAGTACGCGGCGGACTCCGCTATATGCTGTGCCATGCGCAGACCATAGACGGTTGCCCGGCGCGATCCGACAATGGCAATCGCCTGCCGGTCCACCTCTTCCGGAAGCGTCCCGCAGATATAGAGGCAGAGCGGTGCATCCTCCAGACTCCGGAGGGCTTCGGGATATTCTTTGTCCGCCCGGGTGAACACTTTGACTCCGCCGAGAGCAATGCGGTCCAGTTCCTCGTCCAGAAGACTGGATTCCGCCTCCGCCGCGATTTTTTCCGCCAGTTCACGGCTGATGCCCCGGACAGCGGTCAATTCTTCCGGTTTATGTTCGAAGAGTTCCGCCGCCGAGCCGAAAAAGGAGATCAGCGATGCCGCACGCGCCGGACCGATTCCCGGAATCAGATTCAGCAGAATGTATGCATCATGTTCAAGCATCCCCGCCCAGCGCCTCCAGAACGGACTTCGCATCAGCGCTTTCCACCTTGCGGATCTCGGCTTTCCCGGTTTCCGGAGTGAAGACGAAGCGGAGGGCGCCGCCCAGAGTTTTCTTGTCTTTGAAAAGTGCGGAGAAAACGGCTGCCGGATCATAATTCGCTCTGTCGGGGAGTCCTGCGGCCCTGATCAGAGCCGCCTGCCGGTCCGCTTCT
>CALXMJ010000416.1 GCA_944389445.1 uncultured Victivallales bacterium
CGACTTCGAAGGCCGCCGGACCGGTCCGGTTTCAACCTCCTATGCCGACGGCATGTTGCGCTTTACCGCCGATACCGCCCTCCGGAATCATGGCGTAATGGCCTATCTGGTTTCCAGATAACGGAAGGCGTGCTGTACCGGATGAGACTTCTTCAGGGGGAAGAAGATGTTGTCCGGTCAGCGGAGCGGAGTCAGGCGCCGCGGGGAATCCGGGGTCGATGCAGGGCCCCGGCGGATTTCCTCCATCATGACTTTGAAGTCCGCTGTATTGCAGAGATACGAGGCGGAGGCGCGCAGCGAACCGTGATAGCCCCGACCGCGCAGATACTCCAGAATCGTTTTTCTTCCGATCCTGAACGCAAGCTCTTCTCCGTAAAAATCGATCATATTGCCGATGTGACGTTCGATTTCCTCTGCGAATTCCGATACGGTCGGCGGGGTGAAATTCTCCTGCTCCACCTGCGAAAAGATCCAGGGATTGCCCAGCGCTCCGCGAGCGATCATCACTCGGGAACAGCCGGTTTCCCGTCGGATTTCCTCGCAGGACTCGCGATCCATGATTCCTCCGTTGGCGATGACGGGGATCCGGAGAGCCTCTCTTGCCGCCCGGATGACCGGAAACGCAACCGGACCCGAATAAAACGCTTTCATCAGACGCCCGTGGAGTGTGACCGCCTGCGCTCCGGCATCCTCCAGACGTTTGAGAAAAGCAACCGTCGGAGCCGGGTCTTCAAAATCCTGAATCCGTGTTTTGACCGTGACCGGGAGCCGGGAATGGCGGACAATCAGCTCCAGCGCTTTGACCGCCTCGTCCGGACGGCGCAGGGCGAATGCGATTCCTTCGCATTTCTTTTCGACCTTCGGAGCGGGACATCCCAGATTGAAATCCAGTACATCATAGTTCATCGTATTGAGGATTCCAACCGCTTTTTCGAGGGTATCCGGATCGGAACCGACGAGCTGGACCCCCAGAAATTTTTCCTGTGGAGAACGATACGCCAGTTTCATGGTTTTCAGATTTCCGAAAACAAGAGAACCGGCATCAATCATTTCCGTGAAAGCGTATCGACAGCCGTGACGTTGCGAGGAAAGGCGCATCGGCATGTCGGTATGTCCGGCAAGCGGCGCCTGAATTACGGCGTTTTCCGGGTACAGCATGATTGCAGCTAGGTTGTTCTGTTTTGCGAGGTTTCGGTCCGTTGCGGGCTCATTCTTTCCATTTGGAAAGGACAAGACAGGCATTGGAACCGCCGAATCCGAAACTGTTGCTCAATGCATGGTCGAATTCCACGCTGCGCGTTTCTCGGACGAGATCCGCCCAGGCGAACTCGTCGCCGGGTTCGTCGAGGTTTGCGGTCGGACAGATGAAGGAATGCTCCATCATCAGCGTGGAGAAGATCGCTTCCACGGCGCCTGCCGCTCCGATCATGTGTCCGGTCATGGACTTGGTGCTGTTGATTGCCACCTTGCGGGAGGAGTCGAAGACGCGCCGGATGGATTCCAGTTCCACGGGATCTCCGACAGGGGTGGCGGTTCCGTGCGTATTGATGTATCCGATGTCGGAGGGCTGAAGTTTTGCCATGCGGATTGCCCGCATCATGAGTTCCGCGCTGGATTCCGCATTCGGGATCACCATATCCGTGGCATTGCTGTTCGAGGAGAAACCGGAAATGACCGCTTTCGGTTTATGTCCGCGGGCGAGGGCGCGGGATTCGCGTTCCAGAATCATGATGCCGGCGCCTTCCCCGAGAACGAATCCGTCGCGTTTTTTATCGAACGGACGGCTTGCATGAGCGGCATCGTCGTTGAAACTGTGGGAAAGGGCGCGCATGCTGTTGAATCCGAGCGCCTGCGGCCAGCTTGTCTCTTCCGATCCTCCGACCATGACGATGTCGTATTCCCCCGAGGCGATCAGCCGGGCGCCTGCCATGATGGCAAGGGCGCTGCTGGTGCATGCGGAACTGATGTCGTAGGATTCTCCCGTGAGACCGAACACCAGCGAGAGATTGGCAACCGCCGAGGAGGGCATGAGTCTGGGAACGGCGAACGGGGAGCAGCGGCGCACCCGTCGGGATTCCAGAAACGCGTTGGAGTTCGTAACGACTTCAATATAGGCACTGCCGGCGCATCCGTTGATCAGCGCCATTTCGCGGGGCATGTTTTCAGGGGTGTAGCCTGCTTCCAGAATTGCTTCGTAAGCGGCGGCAACCGCCATTCTGGAGTTTGCCGACATGAACCGTTTGTTCTTCTGATTCAGGACCGGACACTCCGGATCGGTGTTCGCCTTGCCTGCGACCTGGCTTTCCAGACCGACTTCGCGCCATTCCGGCATGAAAACCGTTCCGGTTTTCCCGAGTTTCAATGCTTCAATATTCTGAGCCAGTCCATCGCCGAGAGGCGTAATCAGGCCGCGGCCGGAAATAACGATTCGATCCGTCATGAAATCTCCTTCCCCTGTTGAAGATATGAATTCCCACAGGCAATCACCATTCTGAAAAATCGCCCGATGAAAGATATCTCTACTCCTTGATACGAGGATAATATACCGTCTGAAATGGAAAGTGCAACGTCGGAAAAGCGGGAAAGTCCGGCTTTTTTTGACTTTACCAGCGGATATTGTGATGAATGACGGGCAGTTCCTTCATGAATTCAAATTCCATCTGGACCAGTTCGCCTGTATTTTTCTCGCCGTAGAAGCCGGAAACCGTGACGCCGATCAGACGGAGTTTGACGCGGCCCGCTTCGGTTTTTTTCAACAGTTCCAGTGCCGTGTCGGAAATGGTCCGGTCGTCGTCGAAATAATCCGTCAGGGATTTGCTCCGGGTGATCGTGCGGAAATCATGGAATTTGATTTTCAGCGTAACCGTCTTTGCAAACAGATTCCGCTTGCGGATCTCTTCGCCGACTTCCGCGGACTGTCGGCGGATGACGTCCGCAAGAAAGACGAGGTCGTCGATATCCTCTTCAAAGGTTTCCTCGGTTCCGAGCGATTTCCGTTCCCGGTCCGTGCAGACCTCCCGCTCGTCGATGCCGCGGACGATATTGTAGTAGAACTCTCCCACGATTCCGAAAGCAAGCGCCAGTTCCAGTCTGCTTTTCTGTTTCAGGTCCGCGCCGGTTCTGATTCCCATCCGGTGCATGTGTTCCGCAGTCGCCCTGCCGATTCCGTGAAACTTTTCTATCGGCAGTTTTTCCAGAAGACTTTGAGCGTCTTCCGGACGGACTACGGTCAGTCCATCCGGCTTTTTCAGGTCGGAAGCGATTTTTGCAAGAAACTTATTGTAGGAAACCCCTGCCGATGCGGTCAGGCCGCCGGTCCGCTTTCGTATCTTCTGCTTGATCTCACGCGCGATGGTGCTCGCGTAGGGGAGTCCTTTTTTGTTTTCGGTCACGTCCAGATACGCTTCGTCGAGAGAGAGGGGCTCGATGATGTCCGTGTATTCATGAAAGACCTCGTGCATCAGAGCGGAGGCCTCCATGTAGGCGGCGCGTCTGGGACGAAGAAAGATTCCCTGCGGACAGAGACGTGCGGCAACATCCGCGGACATGGCGGAGTGTACTCCGAATTTCCGCGCTTCATAGGATGCCGTGCAGACCACTCCCCGCGTGCCCGGCATTCCTCCGACGATCACGGGCTTGCCGCGCAGACTCGGATTATCGCGGATCTCAACGGAGGCGTAGAACGCATCCATGTCGATGTGTATGATCTTCCGCATATCTCTTCCGTTTCCCGTCAAATGAACTTTGCGGAGTTCCCCGGTTCCCGCGCATCGTTATTCGTGAAAGACAACCGCTTCAAAGACGTCGAATTCCGCTCCGTTTTTCCATGCATCCGGATCCAGTCCGGCTTTCATGGAGAGATGCACCAGCGTTTCCTCCAGTCCCCAGCCCTGTTCCGGGGCGACCTGCGGCAGAAAGACCGCGCCTGCGTTCCCCTTCTGAAGAAGAATGCCGTGTTTCCCGATCTCGATCTCCTGCCAGGAGTTCACATGATGCGGCGGCGTGAGGATGGAAATTTCGATCGTGACTTTGCCGAATTCCTCCTCCCGCAGAGGATAGAACCGGGGATCGCGGAACGCCGCGTCCAGCGCACGCCCGGCAACCGCTTTGACCAGCGGGCGCATCGGAAGAATTTCTCCGATGCATCCGCGGAGCCGTCCGTCGATGTTCAGCGTGACGAACGCGCCCATCTTCTTTTTCGCCGCTGAGGAGAGGCTTGACAGGTCCGGCAGCGGGCGCGACGGATCAAACTTCCGGGCAATTGTCGCCCGCGCCAGCGAGAGAAGAAGACGTTTGTCGTTTTCCGTCAGTTCCCCTTCCGCCGTTTCCTGCGGTTCCTTCGCGGCTGCCCACGATCCGGTGAACGAGGCTCCGACATAACTGACCGAATTGCTGTAATCCCCGGTGATGTCGCCGGAAACGTAGTAGGATTGCAGTTCGCACGCCGCATTCTCCGGCAGAAGACGCAGAAGAAGTTCGATCGGATATGAACCGCAGATCGTTGCACCGGTCTTTTCGAGATAGGTCCGGAAATCGTCCGGCGACTTCCGCTCGATGAAATGGAAGGCTCCCATGTCGAGGGCTTTCAGGCTCTCCCGGACATCATGAACAAAGGGAACATAACCGTAGTCTTTCCCGTAATGGGTGAAATCGGAACTGGCGACGACGAGAGTCGTTTCATCGACCAGCGGTTTCAGTGCGCGGGCCGCATCTTCCAGAGTCTCCTTCCCGCAGATTCCGACGATCACCGGGAGCAGCCGGAATCCCGGTTTGAGCATGAATTGCAGAAACGGAATTTCCAGCTGGGTGCTGTGTTCGTTCCGGTGAATCCGGTCGTCGCGGAGAAAGTGTCCGTTCCGGAGCAGCGTTTCCACGGCATCCGAATCGACCGGCACTTTGCCCAGCGGGGTGGAGAAATACGATGCATCCGGCAGACAGAGCTGATCCTTCAGGTACGCCCGGTGCGACGGCGCAAGCAGAACAACCCGTTCAAATGCAAGTCCCCTGACTTTTGCCGCGGCGAGTCCCGCCGCCGTTCCCGAATAGAGATAGCCCGCATGAGGCATAATCAGCGCAATGGTATCTTTATCCGGTTCGGTCTCCGTGGAGACTTCGCGGAAGAAATCCTGAAGTTTTTCCGGCTCTCCCGGATACCAGGTTCCGGCGAACGGCGAGGAGATGCCGGTTTTTCCGGTCTCATCCGCCTGGGAATGAACATCGTTCTGCATCATAGCCTCCTTGTTCTGGTGTTTCCGGGATTATTTCAGTTCGAACAGCCGGCAGGAATGAGCCGGGACGTCTGCTTCAAAACGATTGGTATGAGAGCCTTTGTCTTCGCCAGAGAAAAGATCGCGGACCCGGAAGGCGGTATCGCGGGAAATCTCATCCAGCGGAATCGCGAGAGAATGTTTTTCGTTTTCAAAGTTGAAGAGCCCGACGACCTTCTGTCCGGTCTTTTTATGGACTCCGTACCAGACCGCCGGATATTCGCGGTCGAACAGATCCAGCGGCCGCGTCTTGAACTGATCCTGTTCGCGGATCAGGAGTTTCGGATATTTGGTGCGTTCCGGTGCAAGAGTTTCGAACCTGTCGCTCAGCAGAAGGAGTCCGCCGGTGAGCCAGATGGCATAGGTCCAGAGGATCACTTCGTTTTCGGTGAGCTTGTTGTTGTCGATCCGTGCAATGTGGGTGTCGGGATCGCTGAAAAAGAGCCGATGATTCATATAGCAGCGGTTGATGAGATTTCGGCAGACATTCGGAACGGTCGGCGCCTCCTTGAATACTTTCCGGTCGGGCGCCCAGTAGGGGGTGATGTCCGTCCCGACCCGTTCCGCGTTCACGATTCCCACCACCGGGCCGAAGGGGACTGTGCAGCCCAGAATGAACTGATCGTCGCCGAAGCCTTTGCGGATGGCTTCGAGTCCGCGCCGCAGCGCCTGGGCGCGCGTGGCTTTTTTGTCGTAATAGACCGCGCCGGGGACACCGCATTCAAAAACGAGAAAGTCGAGCTTCGTATAGACCCATCCCATTTCGCGCAGACGGCGGAAAAGATCGGTCAGGAAACGCTGCGCCTCGGGATGCGTTCCATCCAGAATGGCGGCCTCTCCTGTGCGCCATTTCATCGGGAAGGCGATCTCGCCGTTCCGGTCGCGGACCATCCAGTCGGGATGCTCGGCGAAGAGACGGGACCGTTTCTCCACCAGGAACGGTGCAAGCCAGATGCCGGGTTTGAGTCCGGACTTTTTGATCTCGGAGGCAAGAAATTCGAGTCCGTGCGGAAATTTCTCGTTGCAGACGAGCCAGTCGCCCAGCGCCGACTGGTAGCCGTCGTCAAGCTGGAGATATTCCAGCGGATACTCGCCCCGGTGTTTATTCAGATAGGCGGCGTTTTCGAGAATGTCGGCTTCCGTGACGTTGCTGAAGTAGTAATACCAGCTGCACCAGCCGTTCGGAAGATGATCCCAGGTCCGGGCGTGCATTTTCTCTCCCCAGACCGTTGCAAACTGTTCCAGAAGCGCATACGCATCCGTACCGGAGAGGATCAGGAGCTCCTCGGAACGGACGGTTTCTCCGTGGTCGACCTCAATTCCATCCGTATCCGCGTAAATGGCGTATTCCTTGACTCCTTCCCCGCCGAGTTCCACCACGACGCGCGTCATCTGATTTGCGGATGTGACGAATCCGGTTAGCATGGAGAATCCGCTCTCCCGGTCGTTCAGAACAGCAACATGTTCGCCTGAAAACCGGTTCGGTTTTTCACTGCTGTATTCGGACGGCATCGAGACCGCAAACGGTTTGTAGCCCGGATCGACTTCGAAATCCTTTTCTCCATAGCGCACGGAAGCCGCCGCGCTCGCCATGGTCCACCCCTCGCGGTAGAGACGCAGACGGGGGCCCGGCGTGGAAAGAAAATCCCCGTGTGTGCCGCGCTGGATGAAACGGAGATCATCCAGCCGGACCGTTTTCCCGGAGAGGTTTGTAAATTTCAGCTGCAGAATGGTTCCGCCATGTTCCTCTTTCCGTGTCGTGACAAGACGGAATGAGGTGCTTTCCGAAAGCCATTGTCCGTTGACGCACGCTTCCGGAACCAGAGCCCCGAACAGCATTTTCCTATTTTGAATAATCTGCTCCATAATGAATGATCTCCTGTGTTATGTTCCGGTAAGGTATAACCGTTTCCAGGCTTTTTCAATAATTCCCGGAGAGAAATTTATTCCTGATTATGGAATCTTTCCCGGAGAATTTCCCGGAAAGCTGTTTGACTTTTTTTCTTGCCGGATTATAGTAATTATAATGAAAGATAAATTTCATAATGTGAAAGATAAATGATATGGACAACATTCAGGTAGTGGAACGGGCTCTGCGGATTCTGGAGCTTGTAGGGGAGAGTCCGCGGGAGGCGCATCCTCTGCATGAGCTTGCGGCCGCCTCCGGACTGAAAACGCCGACCGCTTCGCGCATTATCAGGACTCTGGCGAATCTCGGATATCTGGAGCAGTCGGGATGCCGGCAGGGGTATACACTGGGGCGGAAGGCTTATGAACTGACGGAGAATCCCGGATATTCCCCCGCGCTGACCGAAGCCGCGCTTCCCTCGATGAAGGAGTTTTCGGAACGGACGGGAGAATACATCTGCCTTTCGGTGCTGGAAGGGGATTCGCGGGTGATCCTGTACAATATCATGTCGACCCATCCGGTACAGGTGATCACCGGTTCGTTTCCGAAGCGCGAAACACCTTACCGGAGTGTTTCGGGCCGCGTGCTTCTGGCGCATCAGTCGTCGGAAAAGCAGAAAGCGTTCCTTCTGCGGAATGGTCCGCCGGGGGACGAATGGAAGGAGATCCGATCCGGGGCTCAGCTGAAAAAAACTCTGGACCGGATTGCGCATCAGGAGTTTCTGGTGGAGGAACGCGAAGATATCACGGCACTGGCGGTTCCGGTTTTTCTATCGGGACGGGTTGTTGCAGCAGTCGGCAGTTTTATTCCGGGATACCGGTTTCACGATAAACATAAACAGGCGATTCTGGAACTGCTTTCAGCACTTCCGGAAAAGATCGCGGAAAGGATGTAAGTAAAATGAAACGGGAATTGTTCAAAGGCGTGACATTCGGCTTCTACGCAAGAAACGGTTACTTTTCTTCGAAAGAGGCGGCAAGGGAGGCTGAAAAAATCGCGGAGCTTGGATGCGAGTGGGTGTGTCTGGTGGCAACCGTGATGCAGGAGCGATTCAGCAGTACGCGCCAGTTCCGTGATTTTACAATCACGCCGGGCGACGACGAACTTTGCGATATTATGAATCTCTTTCATAAGCTGGGCGTGAAAGTGATGTTTCGTCCGATGCTGGAGTGCTGGGATGGTACGCAGCGTGGTCATCTCAATCTTCCTCCCTCCCGTGAAATCATTCCCGGCAAGCCGATTCACTATCGTGAGGACTGGTTTGAGAACTATGCCGCGCTGACCAGGCATTATCTGCGTATTGTGAACCGCTGCGGCTGTGAAGGCTATTGTCTCGACAGCGAGCTGAATCAATTTGCCGAATTCTCTGAACATTGGCTCCGGATCGTGGATGT
>CALXMJ010000417.1 GCA_944389445.1 uncultured Victivallales bacterium
AGGTGCCAAATGCACCTGCACCCACGAGCCTGCGGCTCTTTACTTTTCTTTTGTTTGCATGTCTTGGGGCTATCACGGTTTCGCCCGGCGGGCGACCAGCTTATTCAGCTGGACCGAAGCAGGTGCCAAATGCACCTGCACCTACGAGCCTGCGGCTCTTTACTTTTTTTTGTTTGCGTGTCTTGAAGCTATCACGGTTTCGCCCGGCGGGCGACCAGCTTATTCAGCTGGACCGAAGCAGGTGCCAAACGCATCTGCCCCACGAGCCTGCGGCTCTCTTTTTTATCTTGGAATCTCTGCGTTTTAAAATAAAATCAACTATTTTAGTAGTTTTTATTGATCACAGGTCTGTTTTTTTATCAAAAAGTTGCGTCTTTTATGGAACTTTATTTGCTAATTTGCTGTATCTGTGGTAAATTTCATCTTGTACTAATGAATCAAGAGAGGAGAACTCATTATGTGGAACTATACCAAAGACGTAATGGATCACTTTTTGAACCCGAGAAACGTCGGTGAAATCCCGGATGCGGATGCCGTCGCGGAAGTCGGAAACATCACCTGCGGAGATGCTCTCAAGATATTCCTCAAACTCGATAAGGATGGTAGAATTTGCGATGCCAGGTTTAAAACATTCGGCTGCGCAAGCGCAATCGCATCCTCCTCCGCGCTGACTGAACTCGTCAAGGGGATGACCCTCGACGAAGCCGCTAAAGTGACGAATAAGGATATTGTGAAACTTCTCGGCACCCTGCCTGAAGAAAAAATGCACTGCTCCGTCATGGGCATGGAGGCACTTCAGGCGGCAATCGCGGATTACAAGAAACGGCATGGCGAGGAGTACGAAATGGTACAGGATGATCCTGAAGACCATGAAGGACGCGTCGTCTGCAAATGTTTCGGCGTCACGGATACAAAAATCCGCAGAGTCGCAAAGGAAAACAATCTCCATACCGCCGAGCAGATCACGAAATATACAAAGGCCGGCGGCGCATGCGGAACCTGTCTTGATCAGATTCAGGAAATCCTCGACGGTCTCTGGAAAGAACACAGAGCGGAACAGAAACCGGCAAAGGAAGAGAAGGTCGATGATTTCGATAAACTTTCCGTGGTGCAGAAGGTCATCAAGGTTCAGTCGATCATTGACCGGGAGATCCGTCCGGCGCTCGAACATGACGGCGGCGACATCGAACTCATCAATATCGAAGGGAACAAGGTGTTTGTCCGTCTGAAAGGGCATTGCGCCTCCTGTCTGGCGGCAAAGGTCACGCTGAAAAATCATGTCGAAGCGAAACTCCGCGAATTCGTCTCCGATTCCATCGAAGTCGTGGAAGACAAGTGAGGGCACCATGGATAAAGTCGTTTATCTTGACAACAATGCGACGACCGCTGTTGCGCCCGAAGTCTTCGAAGCGATGCGTCCCTTTCTGACGGAGCTCTACGGCAATCCCTCCAGCATTCATCATTTCGGCGGACAGGTTGCCGCGCATATTGAAACGGCACGCGGAAAACTAGCTTCCCTGCTCGGTGCCCAGCCCAGTGAAGTCATCTTCACCAGCTGCGGAACCGAAAGCGACAGTTCCGCCATTTACAGTGCTCTGAGTCTCTGCAATCAGCGCCGGAAGGTGGTCATCTCCAAAGTCGAGCATCCCGCGATTCTCGCGCTCGGAAAAGAGCTGGAGCGCCGCGGCTATACCGTGGTTCAGATTCCGGTCGATTCCAAGGGCCGTCTCGACATGGAGTGC
This sequence comes from uncultured Victivallales bacterium, assembly GCA_944389445.1. Lineage (GTDB taxonomy): Bacteria > Verrucomicrobiota > Lentisphaeria > Victivallales > UBA1829 > UBA1829. The sequence goes on from CALXMJ010000417.1 coordinate 1,743, forward strand.
GCCGAGGAGATGATTGACACAGATACCGCGGTCGTTTCCATCATGTGGGCGAACAATGAGACCGGTAATATTTATCCCGTTGCCCGGCTTGCGGAAATGGCGCACAAGCAGGGAGCCCTGTTCCATACCGATGCCGTTCAGGCGGTCGGCAAGGTTCCGATCAATCTGGCGGAACTGCCGATTGACATGCTGAGTCTTTCCGGACACAAACTCCATGCGCCGAAAGGGGTCGGAGCGCTCTACGTCAAACGCGGAGTCCGTTTCCGTCCGTTCATTGTCGGCGGACATCAGGAGCGGGGGCGCCGCGCCGGCACGGAAAACGTCGCCAGCATTGTCGGACTGGGGAAAGCCGCCGAGCTTGCTCAGCAGGATATCTCGATCGAAAACACGAAAGTTAAAGCGCTCCGGGACAAGCTCGAAGCCGAGCTTCTGAAACTGCCCGCCACCCGTTTGAACGGCGATCCGGAACATCGTCTTCCCAACACCAGCAATATCTCGTTTGAGTATATTGAAGGGGAATCGATTCTGATGCTGCTTGATATGTTCAACATCTGTGCCTCCAGCGGGAGCGCCTGCACCACGGGCAGCCTGGAACCGTCGCACGTCCTGCGTGCAATGGGGGTTCCGTACACTGCGGCGCATGGAGCGATCCGCTTCAGTTTCTCGCGTTACAATACAGAGGAGGAAGTGGATTTTGTTCTTGAAAAACTGCCGCCGGTCATTGCGCGGCTCCGCGAGATTTCCCCGTACTGGAAAGGGTAAGCCGCTCTGCGGAATGAGAGAAAAGGGCTTGGAATGATGATGAATGAAACACCTGTTCTGGAAGCATATCGGAAGGCGGATTTTCAGGAATCCCTGCCGGAAGGAAAAGTCCGCTGCACGCTCTGTCCGCGAAAATGTGTGATTGCGCCGGGACACACCGGATACTGTGCCGTCCGCCGGAACGACAATGGAGAGCTTTATTCGCTCTCCTACGGCCGTCCGGTTGCGCTTCAGATTGATCCGATTGAGAAGAAGCCGCTCCGTCACTTCATGCCGGGAACAAGGACTTACTCCATCGGAACGCTCGGATGCAATCTCGGCTGTCTCTTCTGCCAGAATCATCATCTTTCCCGCTGCGCCTACAATCCGCGCTACCGGTATCGGAAGTATACGCCGGAAGAGCTGGTGCTGACCGTTCTGCGGCATGGATGCGAATCCATATCGTTCACCTATAATGAACCGACTGTTTTTCTGGAATATGTGATCGACGTTGCCCGGTGCGCCCATGAGGCCGGACTCAAGACCATTCTTGTTTCCAACGGGTTCATCACACCGGAGGCGGCAGAGGTGCTGTATCCGCACATGGATGCCGCGAACTTCGATATGAAGGGTTTTTCGGAAGAATTCTATCACAGCATGTGCGGCGGAGCCTCCCTCGCTCCGATTCTCGAAGCCTATCGGATTTTCAAGTGCTGCGGCGGACATGCGGAATACACCAATCTCGTCATTCCCGGCAAAAACGACTCGAAAAAGATGATTGATGATTTTCTTGACTGGACGGAAACCAATCTGGGAAAAGAAACGCCGATCCATTTCACGGCTTATCATCCCGATTACCGGTATGCGGAAAGTCCGCGGACTCCTTACGAGCTTATCGAAGGCTTGCAGAACTATGCGAAATCCCGCGGATTTCCGAATGTTTATCTCGGCAATATCTGCTGAGAATCTCTTCAGGATCGTACAGGCGGAACCATGCGGATTTCAGAGAACCGGGTCCGCCTTCTTTCATTTCAAGCTCTTGAATTCCTGATTTTCTGTTTGAAATCCCTGTTTTTCCGCACAAATAAAACTTTTTTCGGATTTTTTTCTTTTTTCTTAATTTCAAGTACTTGATTTTTTTGCGGAAATAGATTATAATTTAAAGAAAGAAAAAATCAGAACAGCGGCACAGGCAGAAAAATGATGATCTCTCTGAAAGGTATTGGAAAAATCTGCGGAGTCTCGGAATCCACGGTTTCCAAAGCGCTGAAACGGAATCCCGGAATCAAAAAGGAGACGATTGATCGCGTCATGGAAGTCGCCCGTCAATACGGGTACCAGCCGAACGCGATGGTCGAATGCATTCAGACCGGACGGAGCAGAAGCATCGGAATCGCCTTCAACAAGTTCCAGTGTGAATACGCTGGAGCTGTCATGGAGGGGATTCATCAGGTGCTTCACGAGTATGAATATGATGCATATCTGATCTCCTGGGACAGACTCGTCAAGGATAAAGTCGACCTGCTCAGCCGTTTCAGCCGCCGCCGCGTGGACGGCCTCCTTCTCTTTCCCATGGCTCTGCCTCCGACCTCGGAACAGATCAAGGATCTGAACCGTTTCCACAATCCGGTCGTCCTGATCGACAGCGATTGGCCGGGCAACAATTTCGACCATGTCGGCGCCGACAACCGCTCTGTTTTTCCTGAAATTATCAAGTACTTGATAAACCGGGGATGCCAAAAAATCGGCACCATATCCTATACTCTGGCGACAACAGGGGAAGAGCGGCGCAGCGCCTTCCTGGATTCCATGGCGGAATTCAATATGCCGGTCAACGCCCGGCACTGTCTCGATCTTTCCGACTGCTGGAACGAAGCCTATCAGTCTGCAAAGAAACTGCTTTCCAGCAAAAGATCCCGCCCGGATGCCCTGATCTGTTTCAACGACTATGTCGCCAATGACGTTTTGAATGCCGCACTCGACCTCGGCATCCGCGTTCCGGAGGAGCTGGCCCTGATCGGATTCGGAAATCTGCCGCTGACACTGCGGACTCGTCCACGGCTGGCAACAGTGGATCAGTATCCCTGCGAAATCGGCCGCAGAGCCGCAACTCTTCTCCTGAACCGCATTACCGGGAAAGAAACCGGAAGGCGCCGGGACATCGCCATCCCCACCACATTCATTGCACGAGAATCCATTCAATTCAAAAATAAAATAACAGAGGAGACAATATGAAAACGAATGGAAAATTCACACTTATAGAGCTTCTTGTGGTTGTGGCCATCATCGCCATCCTTGCCGCGATGCTGCTGCCGGCCCTGAACAAGGCAAGACAGAAAGCCGCATCGGCAAGCTGTCTTTCCAACCTGAAGCAGATCGGCCTTGCAATCACAACCTATGCGACTGACCGTGACGGCTGGATGCATCCACCCAGCTATAAGAATACTTACTTCTGGACCAATGCTTTGGCGGATGGGAAATATATGCAAGCTGGAAAAGTTTTTCTTTGTCCCGGAGATAATATCACCAAGGTTTATCAGCCAAGTTCCGCCCAGCGCAGTTATGGCTTGAGTATCAATTATGAAAAATCCGGAAATACGCGCGGGGATGATAAAATTAAGACCATTAACATTTTCAAAGATAAAAATATCAAACGTCCATCCAATTCATGGTTTGCCGGAGACAGCTTTGGACTTGGATGGTGGGGAAATAATCTAAGTGATGCCAGACAATGCTTCATGATTTCATGGTTCAATGGAACAAAATACCATTTTACTCTTCGCCATAACCTTCGGGGACAACTCTGGTTTCTGGATGGCAGCGCCAGAGCTGTCGGAGAATATGAAGCAAATAAAATCATTTATCCTTCCATCGAAGAGTTTTACATCAGCGACCTTACTTTACGCAAACCATAAAATTAAACGCAACATATTTCAACCTGGAAAGGAATATTCATTATGAAAAAGCACTCTGCACTGATTTTTGGTCTTCTTTCGGCGGGATGCCTCGTTTTTGCGGAAGACGTCAAACTGAACAATCCCTCGTTTGAATCCGGAACCGGATCCTACTGGATCAACCGCCCGGCCATGGCGCGCGTCGATTCCTCGGAATCCAGCGACGGAATGAAGAGTCTTGCCATCTCTCCCGAATCGGGGAAAACCGTCAGTACCGTCTTCAACACCGTCCAGCACAAAGATGCGGTTTTTGAACTCAGTTTTGATGCAAAGACCAGCACTCCGGAAAATGGGCCGCAGCTCTCCGTTGCCCTGATGCTTCAGGGTGCGAAACCGATCTGTTTCTTCAACTCCGACCGCCAGCAGGTCAAGGCTCTTTCCACCCCGGCGAAACTGACTCAGCAGTGGCAGACGCTGAAATACACCATCGGCCCCATCCCGGAAAAAGTCATGAATCAGGAAGTAAAACGCCTTATGTTCTACCTGAATGTCAAAGGCGGACAGCAGAACGGCAAAGTCTGGATCGACAACATCAAGCTCAAAGTAAATGCAAAAACTGCCGCTGCCCCGGCAAAAGCCGCTCCCGCAAAATAACCGGCAGAAGAAAGACCCCTTATGAGAAATTGTTTAACTCATTTCATTGCTCTGTTCGGGACCGGATTTCTTCTTTCGGCGGAGGAGGTCAAGCTGGCCAATCCCTCGTTCGAATCGGGAACGGCTTCCTACTGGATCAGCCGTCCCGCCATGGTGAAAATGGATGCGGCGGAGTTCAGCGACGGAAAAAAGAGTCTTGCCGTCACTCCTGAAACGGGAAAAACTGTCGCCGTCGTCTTCAATACCGGCTACAGCAGGAACAGCATATACGAAATCTCTTTTGATGCGAAAACCGATACTCCGGAGAACGGACCTCAGCTCACGATCTCCCTGATGCTTCAGGGGACAAAGCCGATCCGCTTTTTCACTGCGAACAAACAGCAGGCGAAAGAACTTTCCACGCCTGCAAAACTTGATCCGCAATGGAAAACACTGAAATACACCATCGGTCCCATTCCGGAAAAAGTCATGAATCAGAACGTGAAACGCCTCATGTTCTATTTCAACATCAAGGGAGGACCCCAGAACGGCAAAGTCTGGATTGACAATATCAAACTTAATCTGAGTCCGGCTGTGACCGCTCCGCAGAAACAGGAACCGCTCGCATTTGTGTTTCCGAAAGCAGTCAGGGTGTTCGAAACGAATCCGGACATCACGGTGCTTTCCAATGCGGGCAGCGGGACCATCCGTGTTGCCGCAACCGATGCTTTCGGCAAAAAAATCTTTGAACAGGAAAGCAATGAAGACACAGACAAGTTCCAATTCCGGCTTCCCGGCAATGACTATTATCGGCTGAGTGCGGAACTGATCCGGGACGGTGAAGTCAAAGCGAAAACAACGACCTCCCTCTTTATCACAACCCCTCTGCCGGAAGACTACTACTCCACTCCGGATCCGGCGTTCGGCGTGTGGGGATTGAATCCGACGCAGGAACTCCAGAGACTCGGCGGAGCCAAATGGGACCGTCAGCTCTTCTTCACGGTTTTCCAGAAGAAAGACGCGAAGCCGGTTCCGCCCACCGAGGAGCAGATTGCAAACCGCGGTCCGGTGAAAATCATCCGCTGTATGAACATCCTGAATCCGTTCAGGCGCATGGTTCCGGTCCCGGAACAGGACCGCGAAAAACTGGCGAAACAGCTGGAAACGGAGATCAGCAGCAGACGCGGACTCGTCGATGTCTGGGAAACACAGAATGAACCGATGGTCGGCGAAAACTTCCACGGCACCATGAACGATGTCATGGACATCATCAAACTGGAAAGCGCGGTCGTCCGCAAATGCGATCCCGGCCGCACGATCGCGGGAATCTGCATCAACCCGATGAACGCCAACCAGTTTGCACAATACATCGGTTACTACAGGAAGCACGGCATCGACAAATACATTGATGCGGTCATGCTTCATCCCTACATCCCCGGCGCACAGAACCCCGACGCCTCCGGCTATGTTGAAACATTGAACCGCCTTCAGAAGGAACTGCATGCCATCGCGGGACGTCCCGTTCCGATGTACATCAGCGAAATCGGATACTCGACCAAGCCCGGCGGCGAGGTCACGGAGCTTCAGCAGGCGGCGTATCTTGCACGAGTTGTGATTCTGAACCGGACCATCAAGGAGCTGAAGGCATGCGTCTGGCACATCGGCATCTGGAACGACGCCACCAGTCAGCGGGAACTCGACTTCGGCATGCTCCGCAAATTCCCGAAAAAATCTCCGGTCCGCGAGCCGAAACCGGCATTCGGTGCCTGGGCGACCGTCTCGCGCATGACCTACAACGCAAAACCGGTGAAAGAACTCAATATCGGACGCAAGGTCCGGGTCTGGCTGTTCGACCGGAACGGGACACCGCTCCTGATCGCCTACTCCCTTCTGCCGGAACCGGTCGATTTCCGGATCGTCATGAACACGCCGGAAGTCACGATCACGGAAGTGTGCGGCAAAACAAGAAAACAGACGCTCAAAGATGGAGTCCTCTCCCTCCGCCTGACGGAAGCCCCCGTCTACATCTCAGGCGGAAAACTTGCGGATTTCAGCAGTGCAAGGTTCAATGCGAAGTTCTCCCCGGAAGAGCTCTCCGTTGCGCCATCCAGAACAAGCAGCGTGGAAATCACCCTGCCCTCTGAAATGGCATCCGCGGGCAACCGTCTGAAAATTCAGTCCTCGCGGCCGCTGAAGCAGAAGGTCACGGGCGGCGGCATCCGCTGGAAAGCGGCTCTTTCGGTTCCCGCCGGAACTCTCCCCGGAGAATACGATCTCTTCTTCCGACTGGAAGACAAGGGAAACAGCAAATACATCTGGCAGAAAAGTCTGACGGTCAAAGCGCCGATGGAACTGGAACAGGTCCGCCCGGTCCTCTCCGCGGATAAACCGGCCATCCAGTTTGCCGTCCGCCGCAATACTGCCGGAGGAAACGGCACCACGGTCGAGATCCTCGAAAACGAACAAAAGATTCTGGCAAAGACGAAACTCGGGAATGAATCCTCAAAAACCCTGTCGCTGGCAAATCCCTCCACGGGCAGAAAGAACAGCTATTCGGCACGCTTCACCGCGCCGGACGGTTTCAAATGGACTCAGACACTTCCCGCGGATATCGCACCGGTCAAGATTCCGTTCCTGCGGAATGCTCTCGAACTTCCCCAGGAGAAGTGGCCGGCATCCGGACGCTATCAGCTCGCAGGCGGAATGTTCAGTCTTCACGGAATGAAAGGAACATTCGACCGTCCTGCGGGAACCGTCGCGCTGGCGTATGACAAGGAATATCTCTACTTCTCTCTGGAGGTCAAAGACAAGGATTTCATGCCGCAGGCATCGGCCGCATCGCTCTGGAACGGAGACTCCCTGCAAATCGGAGTCAGTGTCCCGCAGAGCCGCATGATCCGTCCGAACAACGACGGCATTCAGGAAACCGCCTATGCCGAATTCGGAGTCAAAGCCGATGGCAAAACCCCGGATTCCTGGGTATGGGCAAGCATGAATTTGAATCTCATGCCTCTCCATCAGCCGGTTCCGGGAATCCTCATGAAAAATTCCTACGGAGCAGAAACAATTCACTACCGTTTCGCGGTTCCGTGGAAAACCTTGAATATCAAGCCTTCCGCCGGAATGCCCCTTGGCATCAGCATTCTGGTAAACGACCGGGATCCCGCGGGCCGTCACTGGCTCGAATGGTTCAGCGGAATTGCCAACGGCAAGGATCCGGCCTCTTACGGCAGAGCGGTCCTGCAATAAAAACAAATCCAGAAAAATCGCCTCCACCGATCCCGGCGGAGGCGATTTTTTTTATGGAAATCTTTCGGGGAAAGGCGATTATTTCGGCACGCCGACCGGCTGAGTGAACTGCACCTTGCAGTCGCGTTTCAGCTTCAGGAACGAAGCGATTTTCTCACGGTCAACCAGTCCGCAGATCACGGTGGAAAGATTCTCCGAGGCACAGACCAGATAGACATCCTGATAAGCGGAACCGGTATGCGCGGCCGCGTAAACGGCAGGATTGTCCGCCCGTTTCATCTTCGCAAAGTCGGAAACATAAATCAGGATAGCGGAAGCCGACTTGAACATGGATTTCTGCTTTCCGAAGACATCGCGGTGATCTCCGGGAACGACCATCTTCAGCACGTTCGCCTTCGCATCATACAGATAGGTTCCGGAAGGCAGAGCGACGTACAGAAGAAGGTCCTGAAAATTTCTTGCCGTCGGGATTGTCCGTTTTTCCGCCCGGTTATATCCGCAGGCGGCATAGAGCAGATTCGAAAGCTGCTTGTCCGTGAGTTTCGCCGACGGGTTGAAAGAGCGCCCCGTTTTCCGTTCCGCAAGACACTGCATAATGGATTTTCCGCCGGTCTTGTCGGGCGCGGGCAGTTTGATGTCCTGCGCGAAAACGGTCGCCGCCAGCACAGCGGCACAAAGTGTGAGAAGAGTCTTTTTCATAAGTTCTCCTTTCGGGCTGTTGTGTTCATAGTTCTTATTGTTTCATTCCGGCGTTTTCCTGACTTGCCAGAATGTTTTCGACAAGGTCAAGCACATTGGCGGCCGCGCGCGGCATCGCCAGAGTCTTTGATTGGAGCCCGTGCGCCTCGAATTCGGCCCGGTCAGCCAGCCAGTTGCGGAGGAATTTTCCAAAACGGTCCGGCGAGCACTCCGCATCGGGTATGATTTCCGCCCCTCCGGCGGAGGCCAGCCAGCGCGCGTTGTCATCCTGATGGCCCTCCGCGGCAAACGGATATGGAACAAGAACCGCGTATTTGCCGTAAACCGCCAGCTCCGAAACGGTGCTTCCCCCTGAACGGCAGATGACAAGATCGGCGGCGGAATAAAGAAGATTCATTTCCTGACACGACTCCAGAACCAGCTCTTCCGCCTTCGATCCGGCATGGAGCGGACGAACCGCCTCCAGATTGCCGGGTCCCACCAGCCGGATCACCTGAAGCTGCTCCGCGCCGGAAAGATCTTCCGGAATCTTTACCGAAGTGTTGATCGTCCGTGCCCCGAGACTGCCGCCGAACACGAGCAGAGTCGGGCGATCGGCGGAAAACGCAGTATGCCAGCGGGTATTGACGGCGGCAATCGCCTCGTCTTTGGAGATCGTTCCATTTACAAGCTCCTGTCTCAGGGGCATTCCGGTCAGAACCGCCGGACAGGAGATCACGGAGGAGTCCTTCACCGGGAACGACAACGCCAGCGCCTTTGCCCAACGGCTGAGAAACCGGTTTGCCTTGCCGATCTTCGCATTGCCATCATGCAGGAAGAGCGGAAGACCGATCCTTCTCGCGGCAAGAGCGGGCGGCAGGGAGGCAAAACTGCCCATGCAGAGCAACGCCTGCGGACGATAACGCCGGAATCCGGCAAGAGCCTGTTTGACGCCTTTCCAGGTCTTGAAAAGAAAGCGGACAGCCTTCCACGGTTTCACGGAGAGCGGAGCGGCATCAATCCGGATCACGTCGATTCCGAATTCCGCCGCGGTTTTCGCCTGTTTTTCCACATGGGCTCCGCCGAGAACAAGAACCGGCGTCCCTCCTCTTGCCTTCAATTCTCTGGCAATGCTGAGCCCCGGATTGAAATGCCCCCCGGTTCCACCGCAGCTGATTGCCAAACGTTCCAGTTTCATTTATTTCTCCAGTTTCATCTCGTTTCCGCCCCTCTTCCAGAAGAGAAGCGGTTTGCATTTTTCCCGCAGTTTTTCCCGCAGCAGAAGCGGGTAATCAGGATAAGCCGAATCCACGGCGACACTCAGGACAAGACCGGCGGCAACCATGCATGTCACCAGACTGCTGCCGCCGTAACTGATAAAAGGCGCCGGCATTCCTTTCGTCGGAAACGCTCCGCAGATCACACCGACATTGATCGCGGCCTGCAGCCCGATGAAGGTTGCGCATCCGAACGCAATCAGCATTCCCTGCCGGGTCCGCGCGTTTCTGGCTATGACCATCGCCAGGACAAGGAAAGCAATATAGGCAACAATCACCAGAAGCATGAACGCCAGCCCCAGCTCCTCCCCTACAATGGAGAGAATGAAATCGGTGTGCGCCTCCGGCAGATACTTCATTTTCATGCGGCTTTCCGTGAAACCGAGTCCGGTCCAGCCGCCCGATCCGAGCGCGAGCATGGAATTCCAGAGCTGGTATCCCTCCTCAAGCTGATGGGGTTCCGGATTCAGGAAAATCGTCAGACGATCCCGGCGCATCGGGTCGAAAGCCATGACAAAAGAAAACACCAGACCGGCCGCTCCCCCCAGAATGGGCAGAATGATCTTCCAGGAAATGCCGGCAATGTACATCATGGAAAAAAAGAGAACTGTCAGAAGAGTGGTCGTTCCCAGATCGCGGCCGATCAGGACAAGCAGAATCACCGGCCCGCAGATACATCCCCCCGCGACAAAAACCCGCCAGAATGGAGCCCGCTCAATGTAACGGATACGCTCCGAAAGGAATTTCGCCAGAAACAGCGTCAGAATCACTTTGGAGTACTCCGACGGCTGAATGTTGCCGACGCCCGGCACTTTGATCCAGCGGTGAGCTCCGTTAACCGCGGGGAAACAGAAATCGGCGATCAGAAGCAGAACGGCGGCAGCAATCAAAAGCCAGAGACTCCAGTCCGACACCTTCTTGTAGCCGAAAAACACTACGCCGCAGAGTCCTGCCCCACCGACAAACGCCCACAAAAGCTGCTTGATGAAAAAGGTGGAACCAGCCGTCCCGAATGAAGTCGAATACAGCATCGTCAGGCCGAAAAGCAGCATGATGAATGTCACGCATCCGAACAGAGCCGCCGCGGGCATAGAGACTTCCCGCGCGTTTTCCAATGCCATGCTTTCACTGCTGCGTATCTGTTTCAAGACGGGGCGCATTCTTCCGTTCCTTTGGTTCCGTTCTTCGATAACCTAGCGCAAAAACGGAAAAATAACAGTCGGGAAACAGTTTTTTTTCAAGATTTTATTCCGTTTGACAATCCCCGATCCGAACACTAAATTACAGAAGATCCGCAAGCCGCGCCATCACACGCGGGTCCGTCTGGAGGAGACATGGAATGCAAAGCGGTCGCGGAAGAACTGCTCCGCATGAAACAACACGATCTGGAGGTCCGTCAACGCCTCCTCGACGAAGGAAAATTATACAACGGCTATTCGCCCGAAATGGAACGGGTTCATCTGGAACATTCGCATCGTCTGGAGGAAATCATTGCGGAAACGGGCTATCCGACCATTTGCAGAGTCGGCAGGGAGGCCTCGAATGCAGCATGGTTCCTGATTCAGCACTCCATCAGCCGTCCGGACTTTATGCGGCGCATGCTCACCCTCCTGAAAAAACTCCCTCCGGAAGAAATGGATCCTCGAAACCTTCTTTATCTGGAAGACCGCATCCGCATGTACGAGGGAAAGCCACAGCTCTGCGGAACCCAGTTCGAATGGGATGACAACGGCCGTCTTACACCCGCTCCATACGACGATCTGCAGAAAGTCAACGAGCGCCGGAAAAAAGCAGGGATGCCTTCCCTGGAAGAACAGACGGAACAATTCCGCAGAGAACAGGATTTCTTCCCCGATCCGGACTTCCTGAAGCGCCACAGGGAAAACTATCAAAAATGGCTGATCGACGCAGGATGGAGAAAACAGGAATCTTCCACAAAATCCAAAGGATCGGAACCGGAAAACCCGCATGAAAATGAATTGTAAAATCTCTCCTCTTCTCTTTTTTCTCTGCCTCATGTTTGCAAGAGAGGAGGTGCTGCCGGAATACATTTCCCTTGATCTAAAGGACCGGCACCTATCAGGATTCTGCATGGAAAGCGTATGGGGAACCCGGAACAGAGGCGTTTTGAAAAACAACGTGTTTCATGTCACATTCCAACCGGTGTTTCAGGGCGGCGATCCCATTGAGATGCGAATTCCGGAAACAGCGGAAAAGATCCATCTTTTCGGAAGTGAATTCGATCTGCCGGAAAAAATGGAGCGGGGCTTTTTCCGGACTTTTCTGCTGAAGGAGATTCTGCCTCCGTGGTACCATTTCTTTTCCAGATCGGAATCCCTGCGGGCATTCTGCATGTTCCTTGCAGCATCCGGACCGGACGGGAGAACCGTTTTCCGCGGCAAGGTGGTGTACCGGGGAGAATCCGGAAAAGACCAATGGAATTCTGAATTTCATTTCCGCTGTCTCGTCACACCGGATGGCCGGATCTTCGATGATACAAGAGGCTCGGCGGATGCAGACCCCGCCCATCCCTGGAAATTGTCGGACACGTTTCAGAATCTCCCCGACGGCCCCGTATTACGGGTCTCCGAACGCTTGAAATACTACAAGGGACTGGTCCGCACAAACGTACAACTGCCATTTCTCTCTCTGCCGCCGTACCGGCCGCAGCTGCTGACGGAAATTCAGTTAAACCGGTCCACGATGGAGCGATATCTTCATCATGCGAAAAATGAAGCATCCGGCAAAAACTTTGCCCTTTGGAAATCTCCCGATGAACTGCGTCAGTTCATCGGAAAACTGGAAAAACTGAAAACCGGAATGAGTCCCGAAGAAGCCATATCGATTCTCGGACCGCCCGACGGGTCTATTGTGGACGCGCCGAGAAGCCCTCATTCGGAAAACAGCAGCCGGAAATTTCTTCGTTTTGCTTTCCTCCGGCATCAGGAAAATCGGATGGACGCCGGTGATCTGGAAATCACTCTGTACTTCCCCCGCGATGAAAAAAGCGGAAAATACGTTCTCTCCTCCATTCACTAGAAAAACAGGAAAAGACCGGAACGGCAGGCGAACAGGAGAAGTTCTGTTCCAGGCGGGGAAAAAAGATTCTGTTTCCATACCGCCGGTCATGCAGAATCGGAGAGACGTCATGCGGAATGCTTCCGCGGGAAGCCCGTCTCCGGAAAATGATTCTCCCTCTCAGCTTCCGGCTTCCTCCCGGAGAATGCAGACATCATAAGGTTCCAGGGTCAGGATTCTTCCATCATACTGTCCCGACACGGCTTTCCCTTTTTCGCTGACTTCCAGTGTATAACGCCGATTCGAGCTGTTGACAAACACCGTTACCGGACCGCGGTCCAGACGGGCGACCGGAGGAGGCAGATCCGGAAGCTCCCCGAATCCGCAGCGCTCCAGTACGGCCCTCAGGACCAGGCGCAGATCCGGTTCGAAAAGCATGGTCGCCTGATAAAACGCCATTCCCTTTCCAAAACGGTTGATCGAAAGCAGAGGCGATCCGGAGAAACGTCCGTTTGTAAAATTCTGCATGGATTCGCAAGTCAGTGGTTCGATCTTTTCCATCAGATCAACCGCATGGACCGGATGTTCTCCAAATGCCGTCTCCATTTCGTTCTGCGGAACCGGCGGGAGAGTCCCCGTGCAGAATTCCACAGGATGCGCATAGGCAAGCAGACGCGAACTCTCATTGATTTGAAGTCCGAACAAATCGGTCATGCCGGCGGGAGCGAGCTGCTGCCGGAATTTTCCGAATTCATCCACGGCATTAAGCCGGAGCTGTGCCAGCAGAGCGCCTCCGCCCCGGACGAACTCTTTCAGTTGTCCGATCAGCTCCTCCGAGAGATGTTCCATACGGGGAAGAATCAGAAGCCTGTATGGAGAGAAATCCATTTTTTCCTTTACCGGCAGAACATCGGGATGGATTCCCAGTCCCGTCAGTGCCGCATGTGTTTCAATGGTCTGGCGGAACAGGGCCGCATCGCGATGACGGCAGCGGTACAGGAAGGCGCTCATCGTATCGTGGAGAATCGCCACTTTCGCATCCGGCAGGGGCAGTGAGGAGAAATCAATTCCCAGAGAATCCAGCTCCTCCCGGTTCTGTTTCAGGAGAGAGAACACCTCGCCGGGGACTCCGCTCCACGGAAGAATGGAAGGCGAATTCTCCTCGCCCATCAGGAACTGCCTCCAGTGGAAATAAATGATCCGGTCCGCGCCGCGCCCGATCATGTCCCACATCCAGGGACGCAGCGCGCGCATGGTACCCGGTTCCGCGGTCACGGGATTGCGTGCTCCGGTCTCCGCAACGGTGAACGGCTGTCTGCGTCCCGTGACGGAACGGTAATAATCCCAGAACGCCCGGAAACTGCCGATGTCGCGATCGTTGACGTAGGTATCGCAGGAGGCATCGTCGAACTTTTCAAACAGTTCCGCCGGAGCGACATCCGGACTGAAACTGGTCCACATGTTCGTCGTAATCCGCCAGGAAGGATTGATGTTTTTCAGAATTTCATAGTGTTCATGCGCCATGGAGCAGAAACTGCTGCTCATGAACCGCGCAAAATCGAGCCGCATGGAGATCCGTTCTTCAAAGAGAGGCAGAGTGATTTCATCCCAGTCGGAAACGTCAGCGGACCAGAAACTGCCGTTCCAGGCTTCGTTCAGCTTCTGTGTGGTCCCATAGCGTTTTCTGAGATACTCCCGGAAAGCGTTCCGGCAGCGCGGACAGCAGCAGTAACCGGTTTCCGCCTCCGCCGCGATCTCGTTGTCGACCTGCCAGCAGACAACGGCAGGATGATCCCGGAACGCCTCTCCCATCCGGCTCACGATCCGGCGCGCATACTGGCGGTAGAGCTCCGAAGACGGACAGAACTGGCGGCGATATCCCTGCGCCGGGCGTGTCCCGTCCTTCCGGATCTTGAGAATCTCCGGATAACGAGCGGTCAGCCAGCGCGGAGGCGCCGCGGTCGGCGTTCCCAGCATGACCTGAATTCCGAACGAATGGCAGAGATCCAGCATACGCCGATACCCGTCAAAACGGAACTCTCCATCCGCCGGTTCAAACTTTCCCCATGCGAATTCCCCCATCCGCACCAGGTCGATTCCCAGTTCCTTCATCTGTTTCAGATCCCGAAGCCAAAGATCCGGATTCCACATCTCCGGATAATAGGAACAGCCGAAGCTTCTCATAGGGACTCCTCCTAAAATGAATAAGTTATGTACATATATTTACAGTATCCTGTTTTTTGAAAATGTCAAGAAGCAAGGGGAAATATCTATAAAACAAGTACAAAAATCCCAACTGGAAGGAAAATGGGAAAAAATTTGCTTTCTCTCTTGACAAAGGAAAAATCGTTGTTATATTTATGTACATAAGATAAAGGAGTATCCATTTCATGTCTGCCTGCGAGCAAATCAGCGAGTACATCAGCCGGCTGGTCGCCGAGAAGAAGATTCGTCCCGGGGAAAAACTGCCGACCTATGAAAAACTCTGCCGTCAGTTCGGGATTTCCTATACGAGCTGTCAGCGGGCATTGAAAAAGATTGAGCAGAACGGTGTTGTGAAAATCGTCAGAGGCAGCGGCATTTTTCTTGCCGGAGGAGAACCGCTGCAAGTGGATTTCTATGTGACAGGGACCACATTTGATCCGATCCGGCTTCAAGCGCTCCTTACGGAGCTTTCCGTCAAACATGATTTGAATCTGGATATCCTTGTGCGGGACAAACACTGGCTGGACTTTCACGACATTTCCGAATCGCCGGGAAAAGTGGTTGTGACCGAAGACGACACATGGATCCGGCGGGAAGGCGTAATGCTGGACTACTCGTCGTTTCCGGACTATCCGGAGATCATTTCGCAGTTTCAGCCATTGGAAGAGCAGTTCAACAATCTGAAACTGCCGTTCTACTGCACGACTTTCCAGGGGGTGCTCAATACGGAGGTTCTGCGGAAAATCGTGTTGCCCGAACCGGAATCCGTCATTCTGGGGGACGACTGGTGGAACGAACTCACGGCAAAATGCCGGGAACACGGATACTTTCCGGCCGTCAAGGAATCCTACAATCAGAATCTCTGGAATTTTCCGTGTCTGATCCCGGCAATCCTGATGCATCCGGGCAACTGCAAACACGCGGAGGAATTGTTTGATGTACCGGTGTTCGACACTCCGCAGGGGGAACGGCTTTTTGAGATCATGCGCGATTTCGCCCCCTGCACCGATCTTTATCAGGCCTTCTACGAAGGGAAAACCGCGGTCGCACTGCAGTTCGGTTCATGGATATCCACCCAGTTTCGACAGTATCCGCTCCTCAAAGAAAACGGCTTCCGCGTATTTCCGCTGAAATGCGGCTCCCGGAAAATTGTCCCCTATACGGTTTGCTCTCTGACCACATTCCTGAATGAACCGCTGAAAAAGAATGAAACGGAGCGGATCTGGACCTTCCTGAAATTGCTGGTCAACAAGGAAAATCAGAAGAAGATCGCGGCGATGTCCGGATGCCTCTCCCTCCGCAGGGATATGAAACCGGCGGATCACGAATGGGCCGACAGAACGGATTTCCGGGAATTTTTCCCCGCTCCGGATGATATGATGGTCAATCGGGAAATCCTCTCCAATGAGGAAAAAGTTGCGCTGGGAATTCTCTATGAGCAGTTTTCCTGCTACGGCGCGCCCTCCGGCGTCATCCGCAAATGCATGGACAATAAACTGGCTCTGCGTCATCAGAAAAAATATCGGAACATAATAAAAGAAACAAAGGAGGTACGAAAATGAGAAAGCCGAATTTCACACTTATCGAGCTTCTGATCGTTATTGCAATCATTGCCATTCTTGCATCGCTTCTGATGCCGGCTTTGAATTCCGCGCGGAGCAAAGCCCGGGGCATCACCTGCGTCGCCAATCAGAAACAATGCATGCTTGCGGTTTCCATGTATGCGAACGATTCCAACGGCTGGGTTCCGCCGCCCAACGGCGGCGCCGCCGGAATCACAGCCACCCAGGGATGGGCGCTGACACTGACCCAGAACAAATACCTCCCGGACAATCTGATCATGACCATTCAGACGACCAGTCCGTATCTGGGGAATGCCACATTCCGAGTGCCGAGCATCCTGAACTGTCCGGAACTGGAAATTCCGGACGGCTATCCGGCAACGCCTTTCAATCTCAGCTTTTCGCCGCGCTGGGAATTCAATCTGGCATGGGCGAAGCAGAATCTCATGGAAGAATGGACCGCGAACAGCATGGGAGGCATCATGCGGCTGAACAAACTCAATCCCGCCATTCCCTATCTTGCCGACACCATTGCGGTCGGCGACGGCGTTTCCGGAGCGCTCCGCAAAACCGGCGGCTACTGGCTCTCCAATGCCGTCATGAACAATATCTGCCTCAAGTTCTGCCACCAGCGCAGAAATGGAACCGCTTATCCGGATGGACATGCCGAACTGGTCGGCCCCGGCATCCTGCTCCGGAAAGGAATTGACGCCTCGGTGATTTATTGTCCATAATATGGATGCTGCAAACACTTCCATTGCAAGATTTTTATTGTCTAAGGAATACAGGATCTTGATTAAAAGGAGCTGGGAAACGGATGCGGAAACTGAACAGACAAACAACCTTATGGAAAGAACGGATGCTGAAGCGCTTTTCCGTTCCTCCGGCAAAACTGACGGGAATCCTTCTCTTTTTCCTGACAGCGGCATTCGCTCCGACAGGGGAAGCCGCGGAAACTGGAAAGGAAATTCTGGAGTCTGGAAATTTCTCCGTCATGAAAGAAAATACCTTTCCAGAGGAGTGGAAGTACTGGAATGCATCCGATCAGGCGGAAACACCCGATGCAGTGCAAATCCGCAAAATTGCTCCCGGAAAAAACGCTCTGGTCATGGAACGGCGACGCAAACGTGACAGGGCTCTGCTTCTCTGCCGGGAACAGAAAGTCGACAGCTCCTGGCGCAAAATCAGACTCTCCGTCACAGCGCGTCTGGAAGGACTTGAAAAAGGAAAGGAAAACTGGCAGACCGTACGCTTCTTCGTCGATTTCTATTCCTCCGACGGCAGAAAACTGCCCGGCTATCATGGCATTACACTGAACAGGGACGGCATTTGCGCTGATAGTGTTTATGAATTCACCATGAACCCGAAAGCCGCAAAAATGATTGTCTATGCAGGCTTCATCGGCGGACGGGGCAAACTGACGGTGGAACGTTTTTCCATCAAGGTCCTCACCACCGCATCCCCCCGCAAAGACAATTCGAATACGGCATTCGAAGGAAAGAGCACGGATCAGCAGGATTCCGCTCCGGAAAAAAAGTATGTGCTTCAGGAACAGATGCAGCCGGAGTGTTTTCCGGTATCCTCGCTCCGGGAGAGGATGATTCTCAACGGAGTCTGGAAATTCAAGCCGGCAGACAGCGACGGGAAGAAGTATCAATACGGACTGATCCGGGTTCCCGGTCTCTGGGCGAGAACCCATCCGTGGCTCCGTCCGCCGCTGGACGGGGTTCTTGTTCTGCCCTCCGGCTGCGGCTGGAATCTGAAAATGCTGCCGAAAGTCTTCGACGCATGGTATGAGAAAAATATAACACTGCCCGCGTCATGGCAGGGAAAACGCATCCTGCTGGAAATGATGCAGGTGTGCAGTGATGCGGAGGTCTTTGTCAACGGCAGGAAGGCCGGAACGATCCGCTGGCCCGACGGTTCTCTGGATTTAACCTCATTGCTTGTCCCCGGAAAAAAAGCTTCACTGAAATTTCTGGTTCATGCCAGAAGCCGGGTGGATGTTGTGGAGGATTTTTATCTCTACACGCCTTCCCGGAGCAAGGGGGAGATTTACAACCGGGGCATCGGAGGAGACGTGGCATTGACCGCGATCCCCGCAGGTCCCGCACTCCGCTCGATGTTTCTCCGGACCTCTGTGCGGAACAAAGAGCTGGAAATTGATCTGGAACTGAAAAACCCGGAGTTCCGGGGAACGGCGGAATTTGAATTCATTGTCCGGGAATGGAACAGCGGAAAGACGGCGCTCGTCCGGAAGTTCTCCCGCAATCTCCACAAGGGAAAACAGCCGGTCACGGAAAAGTTCAAAATCAAATGGGAAAACCCGAAACTGTGGGACTACAAGCAGCCCAATCTCTATACGCTGGAAGCGGTTATGACCACAGGCGGACAGAAGGACGCCATGAAGGAGCGGTTCGGATTCCGG
>CALXMJ010000418.1 GCA_944389445.1 uncultured Victivallales bacterium
TGAAAATCTTGATTTCGTCAAACAGAACTGCAAGATCAGAGGCAGCGACGCCGATGTGGACGCGATCGCCGCACTCGACAAAGAACGGCGCGAAGTCACGCAGAAAGCGGAAGCCCTCCGTTCCGAGCGCAATCGTCTGAGCAAGGAATGCCAGGCCAATCCCGCCGCCCGCGAACAGGTCAAAGCCATGAAAGAGGAACTCGCAGCTCTCGAAATCCAGGAAAAAGAGCTCGGCGACAAGCTCGACGCCGCTCTCTCCTGGCTGCCTAACATCCTCGATCCCGAAGTCCCGATGGGCAAGGACGACGCCGACAACAAGGAGATCCGCAAGGTCGGAACCATTCGCCAATTCGACTTCAAGGTTCGCGACCACGTCGAACTCGGCGAATCTCTCGATATCCTCGACATCAAGCGCGGCGCAAAAGTTGCGCAGTCCGGATTCTACTACTGGAAAGGCAAAGGCGCCCTCCTCTGCGACGCCCTCTACACCTGGGTCAAAGCCGAACTCATCAAACGCGGCTTCACCCCGATGATCACTCCCTGTCTTGCCAAGGAGCGCACCCTCTACGGAACCGGTTACCTGCCCTTCTTCGCCGATCAGACTTACAAACTGGAACGCGAAGACCTCGCCCTGATCGGAACATCGGAACAGACCCTCGTCGGATTCCACGCGGATGAAACGCTCGACGCGGAAAAACTTCCGATCTTCTACACGGCATATTCCCCCTGCTTCCGCACCGAGGCGGGAAGTTACGGAAAAGCCAGCCGCGGCATCTTCCGCGTGCATCAGTTCCATAAGGTCGAACAGATTATTTTCTGCAAGCCCGAAGATTCGGTCAACCAGCACAAGTTCGCGCTGGAAAATGAAGAAATGCTTCTGCAGAAGCTTGGACTGCCCTATCATGTAGTCGATGTCTGCGTCGGCGACATGGGCGCTCCGGGATACCGGAAGTATGATATCGAAGCCTGGTATCCGAGCTTCAACGGATATCGCGAAGTCACCTCGAACACCAATCTGACGGAATTCCAGTCCCGCCGCCTGAATATCCGCTACAAAGCCAAAGACGGCTCCAAAGGATTTGTTCACACAATCAGCGCAACGGCAGCAACCGACCGCGTTGCCATCTGCATTCTGGAAAACTATCAGCAGGCCGATGGCTCCGTCGTTGTTCCGGAGGTCCTCCGTCCCTATACCGGATTCGACAAGATCGAAGCCCCCTCAAAATAACGCGCTCTTTCTTTTCTGGCGCTATGGGATGCGAGAGGCGAAAACCGCTTTGAAAAGCGGTTCTTCTCCTCTCGCGCTCTCCTCTTTCCCTAAACTTCTCGACCGCCTTTGCGCTGCTCGCAAAGGCTCACACTTCGTTAAAAAAAAATTACGGAAAAATGCGCCGGCATTTTTCTCGGGTCAATGACTGTGTCCTTGTCGCGGTCCAGCGGCGAGAGGCTGGCCGTGCGGAGCACGGAATCTCTAAAAAAACACCCCGGTTCTTTCTCGGAACCGGGGTGTTTTTTGTTTGCAGGTGGAAATCTGCGGTTATTTTTTCCGAATACGATCCACGAGGGCCATCAGGCGTTTTCCGTATTCGATGTAATTCTCGAAGGAGAGTCTCTCATTGACGTTTGCATCGGGATCATGGAAGACCTTGTTCATGTGAGGCTCAATGGAAATGCCGCCATCATAACCGGTTGCGAACGCATCGGCGAGAATTCGCTCGACTTCGCCCCAGCCTTCGCCGGCGAAGGTATAGACGGGCTGCTCGCCGTTCCATTTCGCGTCCTTGATATGGATGTAGGCGATGAACTCGCGGACGTTCTTGTAGAACTCCCAGGAGCTCTGCTTGCGATACGGAGCCTTGCCGCGGATATCGTCGTTGAAGACGGGGTTTCCGGTGTCAAACACCAGACGGAACGAGGGGGAAGAAGCGAATTTGTCGCAGAGTCTGAGGGTATGCTCATAGGAGAGTCCGCCCCAGTTCATGCAGTTTTCATGAACACATACGACGCCTGCGTCTTCCGCCATTTTTACGATCACGGCAAGACGTTTGACAACTTCATCGAAATATTCCATTGCCCGCGGTTTGAGTTCTGCCGGAACAGCAAAGCTCATGATGCGGATCAGTTTGGTACCGAGTTTCTGCATTCGCGGAAGCGCGGTGCGCATTTCCTGATAGGATTTTTCCGGAGACTCGGTAATCGGATTCGCCCAGTTTGCCACAGCGCTGCCGTAGCAGTTGAAATGGACGCCGGATTCCTCCAGCTTGCGCTGAACGAGTTCGAATTCCTCATCGGAAATGGTTCCGAGATTTTTCCCCAGGAGAGCACGGGTTTCGATGTTCTCCCAGCCGAGCGCCTTTGTCGCCTCGATCTGACGATCGAGATCAGCGGACGCCTCATCTGCAAATCCGGTGAAATACATAATCAGAACAACTCCTGTGCAATGTAGTCATAGCTCTTTTTCAGGGCGTCGAAGGGGCAGCCGGGGCAGGTATCCTCTTCGACGATGTACCAGAGGCATCCGGCTTCATCGGCGGCACGGACGATCTTCTTCCACTCAAGATTTCCGTTGCCGATTTCGGTCATCATGGCCTGTCCGTTGATGTAGCCTGTGTCCTTCATGTGGAGGAGAGGAAGACGTCCGGAAAGTTTTCTGCACCATGTGACAGGATTGGCGCCGCCCATCTGGACCCAGTGGGTATCAGGCTCGCCCTTGAGATTGTCGGCACAGGAGGCGGAGTAGATGATGTCGAGAGCGGTTCTGCCGTTGTATTTGGCAAATTCGATATTGTGGTTGTGATAGCAGAGAGTGATTCCCGCTTCGCGGAGTTTCGCGCCGACCGCGTCAAGACGTTTTGCCAGAGCGATCCATTCAGCTTCGGTTTTCGGATTCGTATGCGGCCAGGGATAGGCTACATACGGGCATTTGACCGTGTGAAGTTTTTCGATCAGAGCATCGGTTTTATTGAAAAGATCCTCTCCGCCGTCGTGGGAAGCGCAGCAGACGAGCCCTTCGCCGTCGAGAATGGCCGCTAGTTCTTTCGGATCAATCGGTCCGAGTCCGGAAATCTGAACGGCATCGTAACCGATCGCCTTGATTTTCTTCATGGATTCGGCGATGTCTTTCGGTGTTTTCGTGTAGTCGCGGATCGTGAAAAGCTGAGCCGCCAGATTTTTCTTGCTGATTTTCATACTCTGTTCCTTCCTGTTTCCGAATGGGTTACCGGATGGCGTCCGGCCATCTTGTTCGGAAATAATATAAACGTCTCCGCGCAAATTGAAAATGGAGAAAAGCATCATAAAAATAGATTTTCTGATTTTTTTTGAAAGAAACACTCATTACCTGATGAAAAATCCGTTGAAATTTCCGAAAAACAATCCATCTTATTTTTCCGGAATCCCACGGTAAAAAAAATTCGGAAGGAATATTTTTCATGAAAATCGAAGAAATTGACCGGAATTTCAAAATCACCACTGTCGGAGAGCAGGAGATTGTCTACTTCAATGCGCTTGAGGCGCCTTTCCAACTGGAAGGGTTTCCCTGGTATCCGCAGCATCACCGGCTCTATCGTCTCCCGGAACATTTCACTTTGC
>CALXMJ010000419.1 GCA_944389445.1 uncultured Victivallales bacterium
ATCCTTCCGGCAGAAGAAGCGCTCGCACGACCATGCGCCGTCATGACAGACATAACGGCAGAGATCCGTCAGCTCGAACACCTCATCCGGATGCCGCTGCTCCTCAAAAAACACCGCGGAAGAAAACATCGTATAAGCGGAAGAGTGCACCTCCCCGAAAAACGCCTTGATCCCGCTGTTCCGGGAACGTCTTTCATACGAATCGGACAACCCCGCGAAAACCCGGCAGGCCACCCGCCGAACCTCTTCCGGATGAAGAAGATAAAAACGCGACGCCTTCAAATCATAGCAGGAAAGTTCGCACAAGGCGTCAAACACCTCTTCCTCCGAATGCAGCCGGTGATGCAGCAAAGTTCGTACCGCATGGTCATAACCGGTATCCAGAATTCCCTCCAGCAGGGATTTCTCCAGATTGTGATAGACCACATAATCCCGCAGCCACAGCTTCAAATAGTGGTCGATTCCCGGTTCGAACCTCCGGTACGCGCGCCAGAAACGATGAAGAGTGCAATACCCCTCCTCCGCCGTCCTGACTCCGATCCCGTTCAGCAGCTCGTAGACATAGACAAATGCAAACGAAAGCGATGTCGCTTCCACCACTCCCTTCCGAACATTCGTCCTCCAGGAAAAATATCCGCGAAGCTGGCGGTCATCCATCGCCTGATAGGTCGGAAAATAGCGGAAAAACTCTCCTCTGTAATCAAAGGAGTCCTCGAACGTCTCCATCCGTTTTCCCTGGCGATAGAAGATTTCCGCCTCGGAACGGGCATAGCGGCTGTGAGCATACGCCAGACGGCGCATAGCACGATACTGCTCGGGAAGAGAAAACGCGAATCTGTCCGCTCGCCGGGGCAAAGGCTCATCCTGATACACATTCGATCCGATCATACAACAACAGCCCCCGCGCATTCTCCGTTTTATTCGTCATTCCCCCTCCGTTTTCCTCTTTTCCGCAAAAAAGAAATCAGGCAAACGCTCTCCCCGGATTCTAATATAACGGCAAAGCCAGAAATATCAAGACTGCACCACGGCGAATTCCCGGGAAGAACAGACGGCGAACAACCGGATCCCATCGCAAAAAAAAGCCGCCACGGGCGGCGCCGGAAAACGGCACCGATCGAAGCGGCCTTCCTTTATGACACGCTCAGAGTCAGTCTTCCTCTTCCTGATGCGTAGCCTTGAATTTGCTGATGATCTCCGCTGCCACATTCGGGGAAACGACTTCGTAACGGGCGAACTCCATTTCAAATGTGCCGCGGCCCTGCGTCATCGAGCGCAGCTCTGTCGCATATTTGGAGAGCTCTGCGAGCGGAACCTCCGCCTCCAGAACCTGCATACCATCCTCGGCGTTCATGCCGATGATGCGTCCGCGCTTATGATTCAGATGCCCCGTGATATCCCCCATCAACTCCGCAGGCGTATAGATTTTCACCGACATTACCGGCTCCTTCAGCACCGGATTCGCCTTTTCCATCGCCTCGCGGAACGCCTTGCGGGACGCGATCTTGAACGCCATTTCCGAAGAGTCGACATCGTGGAATTTTCCGTCGTAAACCGTGACTTTCACGTTTTCCACGACGCATCCGGCAAGCGGACCGCACTCCATCGCCTCAACGACGCCTTTCTCAACCGCGGGAATGAAGTTTTTCGGAATCGCACCGCCGACAACGGCATTTGCAAATTCAAACCGCTGCTCGGAAGGCTCAATGCGGAGATAAACTTCCGCGAACTGCCCGTGTCCGCCGGACTGCTTTTTATGCCGGTAATGGCCCTCGCCTCTGCCGTTGATGGCCTCGCGGTACGGAATCTTCGGCGCGGAAACATTGACCTCCACCTTGGAGAGCTCTTTCAGTCTGCGCAGAGCAATCTGCAGATGCAGTTCCCCCATTCCGCTGAAAATGGTTTCATGAGTCTCCTTGTTCAGCTCGATGTGGAGGGTGGGATCGCATTCGCAGAGCTTCTGGAGACCATTCATGATCTTGTCTTCATCACCGCTCTTGACGGCGCTGATCGCATAGGAGAAGACAGGACTCGGGAACGACATGGGCGACATCACATGGCATTTCGTCGTTTCCCCGAGCGTATCGCCCGTCTTGGTTGCGCGGAGTTTCGCCACGCCGCAGATGCATCCGGGGCAAGCCTCGTCGATCGGAATCTGTGTTTTGCCGTTGAGGAAAATCAACTGGCCGATGTGTTCCTTCGTGCCGTTGTTCAGGTTCAGGATATCGCTGTTGGAACGGATTTTTCCGGTCAGGACACGGAAAAACGCGAACTGGCCGACGTGCGGGTCCAGAACGGATTTGAAGACAAACGCCGCCGCATCGCCATCCTCCTGCGGCCGGACAATGGTTCCGTCGGAAGCCACTCTTGTGCGCTCCAGAGGACTCTGGCTGATATTGACAATTCCATTCATCACCTCTGACACGCCGATGTCTTTCGCCACGCTTCCCGCGAAAACCGGGATCAGCGCTCCGCTTTTCAGCGCATCGTGAAGGCCGTGCATGACTTCCGCTTCAGTAAGCTGCTCCCCGCCGAGATAACGTTCCATCAGAGCCTCATCCGCCTCCGCGACCGTATCGAACAGAACCTCCTTGCAATGGGCAGCGTATTCCTTGAGATCATCCGGAATCGTGGAAGGATCGTCAAGCACGCCGACCACCCGTTCAAACTTCGGGCCCCGGCCGATCGGCAGAGTCATGGGAACACAGACGTTTTTCCCGTAGGCATCCTGAAGCTGTTCCACGACTTTGAAAAAGTCGGCATCCTCGCGGTCGAGACGGTTCACGAATGCCAGTTTGGGGATATCGAAACTCTTGCCGAGCTTGAATGCGCGGACCGCTCCCATTTCAAGACCGTTAGCGCCATCCATCACCACAAGAGCAGCTCCGCTGGCACGATAAGCGGGGATCACCTCGCCGATGAAGGGACCGTAACCGGGAGTATCAGAGAAAAAGAAACGGAAACTGTTCCACTCGCAACTCATATAGGCCGTGTAGATGCTCGACCGTTTTTCCTGTTCATCCGGCGTAAAATCCGAAACACTGGTCTTGTTATCCACCGAACCGAGTCTGTCGACAGCCTTCGCCTTGTAGAGCATAAGGTCGCAAAGCGAGGTTTTACCGCTGCCGCTGTGGCCCGCCACAACGAAATTCCTGATCTTCTTTGATTCGAATTTCATACCTGGATCTCCGTTCTTTTTCTTGTTATTAATCAATGGAAAAAATTCCATACTCACGGAACCGATGGGAGCTGCCTCCGTCTTGACTATAACATCCCTTTGAACCGATGTCAACATAAAAAATGGTGAGAAATAAAATTTTTTTTACCGGAACGCTCCTCCGCTGCTCTTCTGAACAGGAGGATGAGAAAAAACTGGAAACTCAACGGGAACTTTCCCCCTCCGTCGCATTGCTTCCCGCAAGAGGCAGTGTAAGAGTAAAACAGGTTCCCCGGCCCGGACGGCTCTTCATCCGGACGCTTCCATGACAGGATTTGACCACGGCATCCACCAGGCTCAGCCCGAGCCCGTTCCCGGGAAGCGAACGGCTGGAATCGGCTCGGTAAAAACGCTCGAACACATGTTTCTGGTCCTCGTAGGAAATACCGCATCCGGTGTCCGAGACAGATAAAATCACGGCAGCAAGGTTTTTTGTCAGAGTAACCGTCACGGAACCGCCGGAAGGAGTGAATTTCAGCGCATTGTCCAGCAGATTCGCAACCACTCTCTGCAGACTCACTTTCGGTCCCGGAAAGAAAACAGGCGACTCCGGAAGACGAAGGATCAGAGAAACATTGCCGTCCTCTGCGACGGAGGAGAAAAGATCGACAACTCCGGAGAGCAAATCCGACAAGTTCAGAGTTTCCCACACTTCCGAACGTATTCCGGATTCCGCTTTCGTAATTTCCAGCATTGTATTGATCATGCCCAGCATATTGCCGCACTCTTCAGCGACATCATAAGCCAGCTCGGTGTCCCTTCCCCTGGAAATTGCCAGTTCCGCCATGCCGCGCAGACGGGTGACGGGAGTCCGCAGATCGTGGGCGATGTCATCGGAAATGGTCTTGAGTTCCCGGAACAGCCGTTCCGTGTTTCCCGTCATGGTATTGAAGGAATCCACCAGATTATCAATTTCCTCGCCCTCGTTGCCGTGAGCCACGCGGAGAGAGAAATCGCCGGCGGCGATCATTGTGGCAGTCCGGCGGACCCGGTCCACGCCGTGTGTGAAATGCTTCGCCAGAAGCCAGCCGGTCAGAGAACCGATCAGCAGAAGCAGAATTTCGACTCCGGCGGAGAGAAGCGCAAGATTTCTCATATTGCGGTCGATCCGACTCAAATTATATCCGGTCATAATCCAGTTGCCGTCAAAGAGTTTCCGGCAGGAAAGGCGAAGCGCCCGGCCTCCCACCCTTGCCGTCATGCTCAGGGATGATGTCTCCGGAAGCTCTTTTAGCTGCTGCTCAAACAATGGAAAAAACGTTTCCAGAATCGGAGAATGGGCCAGGACTCTGCCATCGGGAGAAATCAGCAGGAAAAACAAGCGGTCCTGTCCTTCGCCGTAGGACTCTTCAATGAGCAGTCGTTTCAAAAGAGCGATCCGCTGAAAAAGGGGAACATCCTGGAAGGAAAGCGCGGATGCGGCATTTTTCCACTCGAACAAATATAAGGAATCCGCAGAGGCGCAGGAGACGAAAGTGCGCCCGCCCCCGGAATCATCCTGGAACGCGAACAGAGGTTCAAGTCCGGGAATTTTCCTGGAAATCGCCTCCAGCACCTTGTCGGGAATCATATCCTTATCCAGAATACGGTATCCGGGATTGAACGTGTCGCCGGTCAGATAAGCAGTCTCAAACCGCCGGATGAACTCATTCAACGTCCGGTCCGCCTCCGAAATCTGCGAAGAGTAGTGAAACCAGTACACCAGAAGAAAGGAACAGAGCGAGGATATCGTGAAGACAAGAGCATAAAATGCGGCGATCCGGAACTTGACGGTCCGCGTGAAACGGAAGCTATTCCAGAACATAACCGAAGCCCCGGACGGTATGGATCAGTTTTCGCTGGAAAGGTTTGTCGATCTTGTCGCGCAGTCTGCAGACTCGGGATTCCACGATGTTTGTCTGTGTATCGAAATGATATTCCCATACATGCTTCATGATCGTCATTCTGGATACGACGTGTCCCCTGTTGCGCATCAGATATTCCAGGAGCAGATATTCCAGAGGAGGAAGATCAATTTTCTCCCCGGCACGCGTCACTTTGCGGGTGAGCAGATCAATCCGGAGATCCTCGAATTCCAGCACGGTGGGCGGCGGCGTATTCACCCGCCGGAGAAGCGCATGGACCCGGGCGATCAGTTCCGAGAGGGAAAAGGGTTTGGCAAGGTAATCGTCACACCCTTTTTCGAGTCCGGCGATCTTGCTTTCGACCGAATCCCGCGCACTCAGGACAATAATCGGCAGGGAGACCTTCGCTTCCCGGATTCTCTCAATCACGGAAAAACCGTCCAGTTTCGGCAGCATGATATCCACCACGGCGACATCGAAAGGTTCCGACAGCGCTCTGGCAAGTCCCTCCTCCCCGTTCGAGCAGCGGCAGGTTTCAAATTCCGCCTCCTGAAACCCTTTCTCGATGAAGTCGGCGGTCTTCGCATCGTCTTCCACGATTAAAATTCTCAACACACACTCTCCCAGCTTATCCCGGATTTTCTCATCGACATTATAAGTTCCCATTCCCCTTTTTTCAAGCGGAAAAACAAAAATAATGCCGTTTGCCGCCCCGCCGCATCCAATGGGTGGCTGCGGACCGACGGTTCATGCAAATACACAAACAAGCGTTATGTTATCCGTTCCGCCGCGCTGAAGCGCCAGATCCAGGAGAAGTTTAACCGTCTGGGCGGGCTCGTAGCTGGAAGCAAGCGCATTTTGAATTTCCGAATCGGAAACATGGCTTGTCAGCCCGTCGGTGCAGAGAAGAAAACGGTCTCCCGGCTGATGGCTGCAAATCCGGCTCTCCGGCTCCGCGGTATCCGAAGCCCCGATCGAACGGGAAATCACATGCGAATAAGGATGCGATTCCGCGTCCTCCGCAGTCAGCATTCCGGAAGAGACCAGATCGTTCACAAAGGTGTGATCCCGGGTCATGCGCTCGATCCGATCCTCCCGCAGACGGTAGATCCGGCTGTCGCCGGCATGAAGCAGAATTACGCTTTTTTCCGCGAACATGAGAAGCGCCAGAGTCGTGCACATGTGCTCCGGCAGATTGACTTCAAACGCGCGATTGAAAACGGCACGGTTCATTCGTTCAACCGCCTTGTGGAGAAACGCCTCGACCGTCACCGGATCGGGCGACGGCTCCGTGTGCAGAAACGATGCCCATTCCCGGATCAGAAGGGAAAGACAGAGGCGGGACGCTTCGGAACCTCGCAACTGACCTCCGACGCCATCCGCGACGGCAGCAAGGGAATAGCGCCCGTCGGCACGCGTGCAGTAGAGAAAACTGTCCTCGTTCTCCGCCCGGACAAATCCCGGATGAGAGTCACAGGCGATATCATCGGCGTTCACCGCATAGAGATCGACTTTCACCGTAGCGGTCGACTGCGGCGGATTCGCAGACCTGGAATTTTCCACATAACGGTCCAGATAACTGAAATCCAGCTTGCATGTTTTGCTTCCGTTGTTCATTTTAACACCTCAGAGCCGGCTCAGGCGTGCGGCAAGCGAAGAGAAGCGATTGGATTCCGCCTCCGATTCGACACTGCTTTTCAGGTTCATCAGAACCAACCGCACCTTTGTTCTGTTCAGCCGGAGCAGTACCCGCATCCCGCTTTCCCGGACCCGTCTCACATAATCCCGCGAAAGAATCTGAGGGCCTTGCCCCGGCGTCGGACCGTTCAGTCCGGGATCGTAAACAACGAGGGCAAGCGCGGCAACGATCGCCATATCCTGATTTTTCGACTTCACCAGAGCGTCTTCAAACGGACGGACCCGTTTCAGGTCTTCACTGTTCAGCTTCACATTCAAAGCGGTCGCCTTGTCGCTCAGGGACAGGATGCGCGGGGAACCGGCAATGTCGCCGCTGCGGGTCAGCAGAATCTTGATCTGCTCCACACAGTCAAGTTCCGGCGAATTGACTTTATTTCCGGTAATGAACTGATCAATCGTGGTCATCACGATCGCATACTCCGCAAATGAAATCGGACGGTGCGATGCCCGCTGAAGATACGGCAGCATCTCCTTCTCCCATTTGAACTGAACGGCGGCTTCAATGGCGGACGCAATGTAGTAATGCCGCTCCACCATGGTAAAATAGAGTTCCCGCGCCTCTTTCAGATACGGGGGAGCGCTCAGGGCATCCATAACGGCAACCTGCACATCGGAATTGCCGGTTCTGAATGCGTTTTTCAGCTCCTGCGCAGCGCGGGGGGTACCGATGTTTTTCAGTGCCCTGAAATGATGTGCGAACTCTTCATGCTCCGCAATCGCCACGCCGAGGGCGCGCTTGACAAACGGAATCGCCGCGTCGCCATAGTTTCCGATGATGGAAACGGCGCTCCTGCGGGAAAAATTGTTCTCATCCTCCACATTCAGCGCTTCGGCAATCACTTCCCCCAGATTATCTCCCTTTGTCAGTCGAAGATGGGTCTTGAGCCAGTCCAGCGTCACGATGTCCGCCTTGACAAAATAGTGATAGCCTCCGCCGACGCCAAGATAAGAAATCGTCGTAAACAGTTCATTGTGAGCGACTTTCCACAATATTTGCTTCCGAATGCTCTGCGGATCGGATCCCGGAGAGTTTTTCACCAGAACAATCTCTGCGTTATTCTTCATGGAACGTTTGTTCAAAGGATCCGGAAGTCCCTCCACCGGAGCGGTTTCAAACGGACGCTCCAGAACGATGCGCCACGAACCTTCCGCGACGGGAGACCGCAGCGTCTGCGACAAAGGCTCCACTTTCGCAACCGACCACACCTTCATATTGTTTTCCACCGCCCGGAGCGTGTTTCTGACCTGCGGCGGCAACGGGGAAGCAAACGGCGACGCCGCGGAACTCTCCCATGCAGAAACAGACAAAATCGCAATCAGCAGAATCATTTTTTTCATGGCAAATCTACTCCTTCCCTGCTGTCATCGACGAAGAGGAAACGGAAGCTTTCTCCGGTTCTGATGCTTCGAATGCACCGGAAATCCTGCAGCAGCCTTCTCCGAGAAGCGCCTCCAGGCAGGCGGTCAATTCTCCAGATGGCGCTGCAAAAAACTCCCGGGAGATCTCAATCTCCGCAATCGTCCCCTTCTCCATTGTTACAAAAAATAAGACAGGCACTCCGCCGGAATGGTTCCTCAAAATCGCCTTCAATTCCTCAAAAAGACGGGCATTGCACTGTTTTTCCGCAATCCGGACTTCCATCCGGAGACTCTGATCCCCCGGAGAGGAAACCTGTGACCGGTTCTCTTCCAGGGATTCCCTCCGGGGCTCCGCTACGGAAGGAGGGAGTGTCCCGTCAGACGGAGCGCCTTCCCGGACCACGGGATTTTCCGAAAAATCGAATCCGAGGAGCTGTTTTTCATCCGCGCGGCGTCTGTCCTCCTCCCATTCCGGAATATCAGGATAAACCGGATCCGAAAGCCCGTGACTGCCGCAGACGGAGTCAAACAGAGTTCCCTGTCCGCTTTCCCGGTTCCTCCGCCGCTCGGCGGCGCAGGCAATGGCCTCCTTCCCCGCGGCAAAAAGCCGGGAACGAAACACGCCCATGGAATCCAGTGCACCGGCACGGATCAGCAGTTCCAGCGCCTTTTCATTGACGCAGCCGCCGGTCCGCTCCAGAAACTCGACCGGAGTAACAAAGGCGCCATCCTTCCGACGGGAGTCGAGAATTACCCGGCAGACATTTTTTTTCAGACCGCGGACCGCGCAAAGACCGAACCGGATCGCCTCTCCTTCCGCGGCAAAAGAGAGGTCGCCGGCATTCACATCCGGCGGAAGAAGCGCAATTCCCTGTTTCCGGCATTCGTCCGGAAGGGATGAGAAATCCCCGGAGTTTTTCTCCTCCCGGCAAAGAAGCGCCGCAAAGAACTCCTGCGGATAATTCGCCTTGAGATATGCCGTACGATAAGCAAGCAACGCATACGCGGCGCTGTGCGCTTTATTGAAGGCGCAAATGGCAAAACGGCAGAGTTTCTCCCAGAGTTTCTCCGCATCCTCCGCAGGAATATCGCTTGTCTCGGCACACCCCTGAAGGAATTCCTTATGATACCGCTCCATCTCCGAAATTTTTCTCTTTCCGATCGCCCGCCGGGCAAGATCCGCGCACCCGTAAGAAAATCCGGCAAGGGCATGAAAGACCTCCAGGACCTGTTCCTGATAGATCAGGAGGCCATAGGTCTCCCCGAGAATCGGCTCCAGCTTCGGATGATCGTATTCGATCTTCTCCTCCCCGTGCTTCCGGGCAATGAAACTCGGAATGAACTCCATCGGACCGGGATGGTAAACAGCAATCAGGGCAATGATGTGTTCCATGGACTCCACACCGAGCTGACGGCAGAGAGACTGCAACCCTCCCGCTTCCAGCTGAAACACGCCGGACGTGTCGCCGCGGCTCAGCAGCGCAAACGTTTTCGGGTCGTCCGGCGGAATGTGTTCCGGGTCAAGTTCGATTCGGCGGTTGCTGCGAATCTGCTTCAGAGTATCGGAAATCAAGGTCAGCACGGGCTGTTCGGAAAACGTCATTTCCAGAAAGCCGAAGTAATCACAGGAATACTTTCCGTACTGCGTCACGGCCTCCCCGTCCGGTCCCCGGGTCAAAGGCAGAATGGAATCGAGCGTACGGTCACCGGCGATTACGGTATCGGTAACGTCGCAGGAAGACTTCAGTCCCCGGATCAGACAAGCCGCGTGAATCAGTTTTTCCGCGCGGGGATCTTTTCTGAAAAGCTCCTGAAGTTTTGGATTCTCCCGGCACGTTCCGGAGAGGGAAGTCGAAAAACCGTCCATAACCAGCCTCTCAATCCGGGAACACTCCGGAGAAGAGATTCCGAGCACGCGGGCTGCATCCCGGAGCGAGCTCTTCACCTTTCGAATCTCACAGGATTCAACCCACGCGGCATGACCGGGACCGAACTGGCGGATGATCTCCTTGAAAACAGAATCGCGGGAACGGTCGCCGAAATCGAAAATGAAAACAGGACGCCACGAACGCTCCGGATTCAGGAACTGTTCAGACAACAGCCGGAAACGAATCGGATCAACCCCTGTGATCCCGGTCAGATAGGCGACCATGGATCCCGCTTCGGCTCCACGGCCCGGTCCCACGGAGATTCCCTGTTTTCTCATCCTGCAGACCAATTCCCGGAGAAGCAGAAAAGAACCGGAATCATCAATGCGGTCAATCGTCTCCAGCTCTCTGTCAAGACGGGTCCGGATTTCTTCCGCCATGCTTTTCCGATCCGGAGGGGGATTCTCAAGTTCAAAACCGTAGCGGTCCGGCACACTCCGGAAGCAGGTCTCGCGCAAAAGTTCCGCAGCCGTCTTTCCTTCCGGCACAGGAAATACGGGAAACAGCTTCCGGGAGAAATCAAACCGGAATCCGCATTGTTCCGCCACCATCAGGGTATTCGACAGCGCTTCGGGCATTTCAGCGCCGAACAGCGCGGACATTTCTTCAAAACTCTTGTAATAATACTCGGGCGGAAGCCGCATCCGGTCCGGATCCTCTAAAGTGGTACGCCTCCGGAGACAGGCAAGAAGCTCCGCAGCAAGAGCATGATCTCTCCGCAGATAACGGACATCGTTCGTCGCGACCATCGGAAGACCGAATCTGCGGGAAAGCTCCGCGATGCAACGGTTTACCGTTTTTTCCGCCTCCAGCCCGTGGTACATGACCTCCAGAAAGAAGTTCTCTTTTCCGAAAAGATCCAGATACTCCCGGAGAGTCTTTTCCGCCGCCTCGCGTCCGCCGTTCAGAACAGAGACGGCAAGCTCTCCCCGCAGACAGCCGCTCAAGGCGATCAATCCCCCGCAATGCCCGGCGAGAAAGTCCCTGCTGATACAAGGCTCCCCGGTTCCCCCATGCAGATGCGCCCGGGAAACAATCCGGCAGAGATTTCCATATCCCTCCGCATTCCGTGTCAGCAGAACCAGAGGATATCCGGAAACGGGAGGGTCCCCCGGTCCGTCTCCCCGACCATTCGGCGGAGCGACCTGAATTTCACACCCGATGATCGGTTTGACATTTACCGCGCGCAGCGCCTCATAAAACTCCACGGCGCCGCCCATCGAATTGGAATCCGTCATGGCAACGGCGGGAGAATTGTGCTCCAGAGCCAGCGTGACAAGATCCCCATACCTGCGACGTTCCGCCGAATCCGCTCTTCCCGGACGGGTAACAGGACAGGCTCCTTCCAGAAAAGAGCAGTCCGTATGGAGATGAAGATGTACAAATTGTCTTTGCATTCTGCCGCCTGTTCTTTTTTTCATCTCCGGTTCATTTTGCGGCTTTCCAGGCGGAGAGGGCCTTGCCGACCCCCTGTTTCATCACCGCGTTGGAAGGAGAAAACAGACTGCGGTAGGAAAACAGCACGGAGCCGCTGATCTCGCCGCGTCTGGAATTATAACGGAACTGGTTGAAAATCTCATTGGGATCGCTCCATTCGCGAGTAGTGCCGAGACGCGCAGGCGAGTGCCCGATGTAAAGACGCGTACGGGTGTTTTTCACGGTGAAAGCCCACCAGTCCGCCAGCGCGGCATAAGCGGCCGTGTTGTGCCCGAAGGTCCAGTAGAGCTGGGGAACGATATAGTCAATCCAGCCGTTCCGGACCCATTTCCGGGTATCGGCATGCTGAAGTGAGTACGATTCGGATCCCCGGGTCAGCGATCCTGCCGGATGGGTCTTCCGGTTCGCCCAGATCCCAAAGGGACTGATCCCGAAGTCAATCCGCTTCCGATATCTCGCATTGTGCGAACGGATGATGTTGGAAAGGGAACCGATCAGGGTATCGACGTTTTCCCGTCTCCAGTCATCCGGCGCAAGTCCGCGCTTGCTGTACATCTGATAGGTTTTCCGGTCAAGGGACCCCACCCCCTCATACGGATAAAAATAATCGTCCATATGAATCCCATCCACATCATAGCGGGAAAGGATCTCCCGGACCGTGTCGCACAGGAAGCGAATGGTCCGGGGATTGCCGGGATCCAGAATCATCAGATTTTTGCCGTCCTTTCGGGGAACACAGAGAACAAGCGAAGGATTTTTCCTGGCGAAATTATTGGGACTCAAGGTGTTAAGATAAGCATTCTTCCCAAGCCCCGTTCCACCGGTGATGCGGTAGGGGTTCAGCCAGGCATGGAAGCGGAGACCGCGTCTCCGCGCCTCCTGAACCATGAACGGAAGCGGATCGAAGCCTCCGGGCAGTCCCGCGCCCTCGGTCCCGGTCAGACAGCGCGACCATGGATTCAGGTTTGATCGGTAAAAGGCGTCGTTCATCGGCCGAACCTGAAACAGAATGGCATTGGCGCCGATTGAACGAAGATTCTCAACGACCCGAAGATAATTCCGCTTGAACGACTCCACATTCCGCACCGCAGGAAAATCAATATTCTCAACAGTCGCGACCCAGACGCCGCGAAAATCCAGTTTCTTCACAATCAGATTTTTCGGGACAAGCACGGAAGGTTTTGCCGCCAGATCTCCGGCATAACGGACGGCTCCCCCCCTGCGGGGATCCTTCAAAACCTCGTATTGCGCCTCCAGCCGGCAGACGGATGCAACCAGAACAACAGTCAAAAAGAAACGTATCATATACAGATATCCCGGGATAATTTTTTCAAACAATAGCACATCTCCGGAGATTTGTCATCCGCGAAAAGAAAAAATCATGAAAAATATCTGAAGATTCTTTCTCTTTGCCCCCGGTGAAATGAGTCTGTTTTCCAAACAGCGGAGGGAAAGGACTTCCGTTCCGCCGACAGGACAGAGCCGGTCAGGCGGAACGTAGCCGGCTCCGCAGCGCTCGCCGCAGGAGCGGAGAACCTCGGCGGAATCAGGGGAGAATTACGCCGTTTTCCAGAAGAAGTTTCCGGACTTCGCCAAAAGGAAGCTCCGCGGGAGTCTTTCCGGTTTTCGCGGACAGGGCACCGGCGGCGCCGGCGGCCTGCCCGGTCGCCATGCAGGGAGCCTGCACCCGCAGCGCGGAATTCGCCAGACGGTCGCTGGAGAGAATCCGCCCCGCGGCAAGAAAATTTCTGCTGCCACGCGGAATCAATGCGCCAAGCGGGATGGTCGGCACAACTCCCGGCGCCAGATTCCGTTTATCAAGTCCGAGTTTTTCATCATGCAGATCCACCGGGTAATAACAGAAAGAGATTGCATCATCAAAAATGCGTCCGGAAACATAATCATCGACCGTCACGGTTTTCTCTCCGGCAATGGTCCGTGTCTCCCGAACGCCGCACTCCCCGGAACCGAAACGGAACTCAAGATTCTCCAGGCCAGGCTGGCGACGGAGAAAACGGTAGATGCGGAGGATGGATTCCCGCCCGGCAATCTCCATCCGCGTCCTGCCTTCACTGTCAGCGGCATTGATCCCGCAGACATGATTGCTGTTGCCGCCGTGCCCGTAGAAGAATCCGCGGTTGAAACTTTTTGACCATCCCATATCTTCCGGAACAAGCTCTCCGGCGTTCAGCGCCTCGCCGAAGGCTTTTTCCAGAGCGGGGAAATCGAGTTTGTCGATCTCATAACCGATGGCATACACGCTCAAGGTTCCCGGCTGACAGATCTCCGGCCGGTTCACTGGATATCCCGCCATCTTTACGGCATTGGCATCGCCGGTGCAGTCGATCACCACTTTCGCATGCAGTTCATAGAGACCGTCCTTGTCACAGAGCGTCAGTTTCCAAAGGGAACCGTTGCGTTCGATTTTGCCGGGCATGGTGTGGAAACGAATCTCGACTCCGGCATCCAGCAGAGCCCGGTCGGCAAGCGCGGCAAACACAACCGGATTGACCCGGATCTGATGACGGCAGTGCGACGACATGTCCGTATCGGAAAAATCCGGAAGCGCCTCCCCTGTCTCCTCCAGAGTCTTCCGAACCAGCTCCCAGCCGATGCCGCCGATGACCTGTTTTCCCCATGCGTTGAAAATCCCCGGATAATTGATTCCGCACATGGTCAGGGTCCCGCCGCAGATTCCGTTCTTTTCGATCAGAACCGTTTTTGCGCCGGCACGTCCGGACTGAATTGCTGCGCAAAGCCCCGCACACCCCGCGCCGATCACGGCGACATCAAACGTTTCCGCCATCTTCCGACTCCTCTTTTTCAAAAAAAACGCGGAACAGAGTCTTTCCATTCCGCGCAGTCTTAGTTCAATGTTTTGCTGAAAGCGTCATTTGATTTCCATCATCCAGTTGTGGAGATCGGGCAGATCCCCGTGCTGGATGCCCGTCATGTGATCGTAGAGCTTGTGAAGAACGGGACCGCAGGTTTCACCGTATTTGAATTCCGTGCTGCCCATGACGATCTTGGAAATCGGCGTAATCACCACGGCGGTTCCGCAGGCGCCGACCTCCGTAAATTCGGCAAGTTCGGCTTTGTGGATCTTGCGAAGTTCAACTTCGATACCGAGATCCGCGGCGATCTGCTGCAGCGACATGTTCGTGATGCTGTGCAGAATCGAGCGGGAAACCGGAGTGACGTAATGCCCTTCCTTCGTGATTGCAAAGAAGTTGCTGGTTCCGAATTCGTCGATGAACTCATGCTCCTTCGGATCAAAGAAGAGAGTGATCGGATACCCCTGCATTTTCGCAACTTTGCTCGGTTTGAGGCTGGCGGCATAGTTTCCGGCGAATTTGACGTGTCCTGTCCCCTTCGGCGCCGCGCGGTCGTAATCTTCGATGACGAGCGCCTCGACCGGCGTAATTCCGCCTTTGTAGTAGGCGCCGACCGGCGTGACAAGAATCAGGAAATCATACATTTTGCTGGGAGCCACGCCGATCTGGGCACCCGTGCCGATCAGCAGAGGACGGATGTACAGAGCTCCGCCGACGCCGTAAGGCGGGACATAGTCGATATTGTCTTTGACAACCATCTGAATGGCTTCGAGATAAAGCTCCATCGGAATTTCAGGAGCGAGCATGTAGTCCGCAGCCAGATTCATGCGCTTCACATTTTCCTCGGGACGCAGGCATCTGACCTTTCCATCTTTCTGGCGGAAGCATTTGAGCCCTTCAAACGCAGCCTGCCCGTAATGCAGACAGGTCGCGGCGATGGACATGGTGATGTAAGGTTCCCTGATGAGAACGGGAGACGACCATTTGCCGTCCTTCCATGTGGATCTGACGTAAGAGTTTGTCGGCATGTAGGCAAAGCCCAGCGAGGACCATTCGATCTGTTTCGGGTCCATTTTTTCCAGTGATTCTGACATGATAACTTTCTCATCCTTCTTTGTTGAATTGACCATCATACTGTAATTTAGCGGTCCATCCCGCTTTTGGAAAGTGAAAATTGAAATCTTTTCATAAAAAAAATAAAAAAAATTGCCGTTTTCGCGTTTGGATGACGGAAAATGATTGAAAAATCAAAAATAATCGCTAAATTGTCAAGGTATGCGGAAACTAACAAAGAGGAGTTTACCATGTCATTGAAAAAAATGTTCGTCAACGGAGTTGCCGTACTGGCTCTCACCTTCGCCGTCACGGGTTGCGGAATCTTCGACTCCAGCGATGAAAATGAGGAAATGTTCCGGATCAAAAAGGACAAGGATGCGCAGACCGCGGTCGATCCCAATGCTCTCAAGGGAGCTGCCGGAGATGTCAATACCATCGGCGGTCCCGGAAACGGCCCCGGGGAGTGGTCCAACAATGCCCTCAGCGACGCCTTGAATCCCTATGCCGATTTCGGCACCCCGATCCCGGGAGTCAATCTTCCGACCGTTTATTTCAGTTTCGACCGCTCCATCATCGGGGCATCCGAAGCGCCGAAGCTGGATGAAATCGCGGCTTATCTCGTCAGCAACGCCGGAACGGGCGTCGTCA
>CALXMJ010000420.1 GCA_944389445.1 uncultured Victivallales bacterium
AGTCGGACATGGGGACAACCCGGAACAATCAGTCGCGCGCAGTGACAAAGGAGAAAATCCTGTCGCTGATCCGCCATCTGCTGGCACAGGGGGAAAATGCCTTCCCTTCGGAACGCGAACTGGCAGTTCGGACAGGTGGATCCCGTGGAGTCATCCGCGGCATTCTCGAAGAACTGGAACAGCAGGATCGTCTCCGCCAGACTCCAAACGGAAGAATCATCCATCCGCAGGCAAACCTGATCCCGCTTCTGTTTGCGGCAATCGGACGGAACATGGTCGAAAACCGATCCTGGGCAAAACTCTGGTTCACACTTTCACGTCTCGCGCCGGAGTACGGGATCAAACCGGAACTGGTGCTCGTCGGATGGCCGCAGGAAAAGGCGCTTCCCGCAATCCGGCAGATTCAGGAGTCAAATGCAAAGTATCTGATCGTGACCTGTCATGAACTGTTTGAATGGAACAAGTTCGATTTCAACAGCAAATTCACGATTTTCCCGGATGAGGACGCCGTTCGCCTGCACGATCATGTGATCTCACTCGACAACCGCGAAGCTGGACGCCTCGCAGCCCGAACACTCCATCAGGCAGGGTACCGGAAGCCGGCTCTGATCGCAGATGATTTCTCCTTCTCCTATCTCCCGCTGGAACAGCGGGCGGAAGGGTTTCTCGAAGAGTGCCGGAGACTCGAAATCACGCTGCATGAAAAAGATGTCTTCCAGATTCCCCTCTATGTCGGCATCAGCGAAAAAGAGATTCTTCAGCGTGTGGTCGCCACAGGAGAACGCATCGCAAAAGCAAACTGTTACGATTCACTCTTTTACATCACGGATGAACGAGTCCCTCTCCTCTGCGACACCCTCATGGATCTCGGGATCTCCCTCCCTGAACAGATGGGAATCCTTTCCCTGAACGCCAGCAACACCAGCCAGCATTACCGCCGTTTCCCCTTTACCACTCTTTCCGCAGCAACGGAAGAAATCGCCGTGAAAATTCTGGAAACCGTTGCCGCCGCAGATAATGCAGCTCTCGATACACTGAAACCGATCCGCATCACCCCCGGAATTCACAACCTCGAAACCCTCTATAAAAAGAAAGGAAACGAAACATGCGCGTGAAACAAAGGAGAGTGTCATTTACATTGATAGAACTTCTGGTAGTGATTGCAATAATTGCAATTTTAACAGGACTCCTTCTGCCAGCCTTGAATTCCGCACGGGAAAAAGGCAGATCCATCACCTGTCTCGCCAGTTTGAAACAGTTCGGAATCTGCGAATCCCTCTACCAGAGCGCATTCAACGACTGCATGGCGCCGCCGTCAGACAGCAACCGGATCAACGGCCCGCATCTTTACACTCCTCAATACCATTGGGACTATTATTTCGGAAAGAATTTTCTGAACCTGAAAACAAATGCGGGAAAGTGGCCGGTCCAAAACGCATGGAAGATTTTTCAGTGTCCATCCGACACGCGCCCGGATACGCCATCCACATCAAGGCCGAGAAGCTATGCGATTCTTTATTCCTATGTCGATATGAGCAATACGGATGAACTTCACCGCATTAATCGGATCAAATCGCCTTCGCAATGCATTTTCGCCGCCGAAAACGACGCCATGAAAAGGCGTCCCGCCGGAGGAAATAAATCCAATGCCTACTGCGCCTTCTCCAGCGGCGAAGGAGAAGTCGTCTTCTGGAACAGCAACAACATGGGCTGGAATCACGGACTCAAAACCAACATGCTCATGCTCGACGGTCACGCCGCCGCCCGTTCGGTTTACAAGGACTGCAACTACAACGGCACCTCCCCCGAATATGATCTCTATTACACAAAACTTCAATAAACCGAACTTCAGGAAGGAACCTTTTTCATGAAACAGACTTTTTCCATTTTCCGCTTCAAAACCATTCTTGCCGCAGCCGCACTGCTGCTTTCGTTCAGCACCTTCGGCGCCGGCGCACTCACTCCGGAATTCGGGAAGTGCCGCCTGAAAGCAGACAGCAGACAGGGATCCTTCTGGATCTTCGGTCCGGACAACAAACTCTCGGCAGGAGCCGGAGTCTTCCCCAAAAGCGAATTTCCAAACTTCAAAACGGAGCTGAAAGACAATACTCTGGTCATCGACACCCGCGGAATCTACAAATCCGGAGTCGCCGGTCGTTCCATGATTCTCCGTTTTTACGGAATCGATCTCAAGACAATGTATCTGGCTCCATCCGGGAAGAAAAATCATACAAAAACAAACCGGGTCTCCGTTGAACTCAAAAGCGAAACGCCCTCCGATCTGTCTCTCTATTTTGAAGGACAGCAGACGATCAACGGACGGGAAAAACATTACTACGTTTCCAAAAGTGTCGTCTTAAACGGAAAATGGCAGACCATCTCTCTGGACCAGGTCCTGCCCGATAATCTGAAAAAAGTCTGGATCCGGATCACTCTGCGCAAACCGGCGAAAATCGCAATCCGCCGCGTAACGGTCGAACAAGTTCCTCTGGAGGAGAAAAAACTGGATCCTACCGTCAACTACATCCGTAACGGAGGAGCGGAATCCGGATGGAACGGCATCGTATACAACGCTCTGCGTAATTACCAGCTTTCCTCCACAGGGAAATACATCAATTTCCGGAGAAAGGAGGTCAAAAGCGAACTGAAATTCTCTCTGGACACGGAAACAAAGTATGAAGGGAGTTATTCCTTCTGCATCGAACGGCCCGCAGGAAACGAGGTCAACGGAGCCCTACGGTTTCATCCGGTTCCATATGTAGTCGGAAAACCCGTTTCCTTTTCCTTCTATGCGAAAGCCGAAAAACCGCAGAGACTGTACGTTTCGTATTTTCTGGCAAGCGGTATCGCAACCGGAACAAACATTGCAATCGGAACCGAATGGAAAAAGTATGAATTCTACATTCCTGCGTGGGGAGAAAAAAGGAAAAATATCACCATCATCGGCGACATCGTCAACGGATATGCAAAACCGACCGGAGTTGCGATTCCTTCCATCCAGCCGTCTCTGCCCGGGAAAGTCTGGATCGACAACGTCGCCCACACGATCGGCGGACATGCGGAATACCGGAACACCGATCCCATTTTCCTCTGTCACAAACTGAATAAAGATACCGGATATTTTTTCACAGATGAAACAATCAAAGCCGATGTCACGATTCGCAACACGCACTCCAGTCCTTTCCACGGAGAGCTCTCCTATACGATTCTCAATGTATTCGGGACACCCGTTCTCCAGAAAACGATCGGAAAAGTCACCGTTCCGGCAAAGGGGATCCGGAAGGAATCTGTGACGATCTCTCCGCCGCCGACTCTGCGGGGACCGTTCAATACGGTGTTCCGAATCAAAGGAAACGGCAAGGAATATTCCGATACAGCCTACCTTGGTGTAATTGAACGGAATACCCGTCTGAATCCGCGAATCGGGGTCGAGGTATCCGGCATGCAGAATGTGGAAATGGCGATCGGTTATCTCCGGGATTTCCGGATCGGTTCGGTCCGGATCGGTCAGGCGTCCGGCAACCTTCAAACGGCCTTTGCCAACGCACCCTATCTGAAAAAAGCAGGATTCCAGATTCTCATCAACATGAGTCCGATGCACAAGGCGGCGACCGATCCGGCACTCTGGAATACGGAAATGGAAAAAATCGGAAAACTGATGGCGGAACACGGACGCTGGATTGATGTGTTCGAAGTCAAAAACGAACCCAATATCTCTCCCGGATGGACGGTCGGGAAAAACCTGCAGATGATCGGAGAAGTCGCCGAGCTGATGAAGCGCCACAACCTGAAAGCGGATCTTGCCGGTCCGGTCACCTGCGGAACCGATTTCACCTGGATCGCCAGCGTGCTTGCCGGGAAAGAGGCGGAACATCTGACCATTGTAACAGAACATCCGTACCGCACACTGCCCGAACTGCCCGATTATGCGGACGATACGGAAACTCTCCGGAAAATCATTGACCACTCCCGGAAAGGACTGCCGCATTTTGCCACCGAATCCGGACGGGTCTCTCCCTGTCAGCTGGAAACGGGATTCATTGAAGACAACAACCGTCTTGCGGCAGCCCGGGATATCCGCAACATCATTCAGGGATTTTCCGGAGGACTTGCACGATACTATCACTTTGCCATGAGCGTCTGGCCGGAAGGCTCCTCGTGGAACACTCTCTTTGCGGGCTCTCCCGGCAATAATGGAGTCCCGGTCCCGAACCCGACGCTTTATGCGCTCCGAACCCTCTCCGACCGGCTGGAACAGGCGAAATGCGTCCGGAGGGTCAAACTCGGAGTGGATTATCGCTGCTCCATCTTCGATCACGGGAACAAACGCACCGCCGTCCTCTGGAAATGGAATGGGAATCCGGGCGCACTGCGTTTTCGTCCGGAAGAGGCCGGAAAATGGAAGGCGTTTGATTTTGTAGGCTCGTCAATTTCCGCCGCGGCGATTCCCATGAATGAATATCCGGTCTATCTGGATTCCGCGCTTTCCGCAGAGGAGCTGGAGAAAGTGATCCGCAGAGGAACTCTGATCGCCGACGGCTCTTCGCCGATTGCACTTTCGAGCGCGGTTCTCTCGGAAAAGGAGTTTGCCGTCGAAGTCAAAAACAAGACCGGGAAGACTCTGAAAGGAATCCGGATCTCCATCGACACGCCGGAACTTCTCAGCGGAGAGAGCGTAAAAACCATTGCGTCCATCGAACCGGAGGCGTCCGCCCGGGTGACGTTTACGCTGAAACGCTCTATTTCCACCACGGAGCAGAAGATCAAGGCGAGCGCCACGCTTCCGGGATTGAAAGAAAAAGCGTCGCTGG
The DNA here is from genome assembly GCA_944389445.1 of uncultured Victivallales bacterium. Lineage (GTDB taxonomy): Bacteria > Verrucomicrobiota > Lentisphaeria > Victivallales > UBA1829 > UBA1829. The sequence continues at coordinate 4,812 of CALXMJ010000420.1, forward strand.
ACGCTGATCTCCGTGCCCTGCTGGTCAGGCGGACGGCAAAACCGATCCGGATCGACGGCGATCTCTCCGACTGGCCCGCCGGAATTCCGGTCGTGACGCTGGACAAGCGCAATGTCGATCCGAAGTGCAGAAGCGAACACTGGGGCGCAAAGGAAGACCGGATCAGAGCCGAACTCCGTTACGCCTGGGATGACAATTATCTCTATACCGCCGTCACAGTCTGGAAACCTGACTTTCATCCGCTCGCAAACCAAAAGGAGCTGACCGCGGCATGGAAACAGGACAGCATCCAGGTCTGCTATGATACGCTCCGCAACGCAAAGCCCTTCACAACCGCTCTCGAAGACGACGATTTCGAATACTGTCTCTTCCAGTGCGCCGGACAGCCGTTGACCACCCGCCGCTGGGCGTCGAGCGCGGTCCATGACAGTCTGCCGAAGAACTGCGGAATCGTCGATCCGCTGGAAGTGCCGTTCGCCGTGAAGAAATACAGCGACCGCATCGTTTATGAAGCCGCGTTTTCCAGACGGGCGGTCAGTCCGTTCAAACTGCGGCCCTATTCGACGATGCGCGCAGGGTTGATCGTCAATGTGAACAACGGTCAGGAACGGGTCGGATTCCTCGAACTCACTCCGGGAATCGGACAGCAGCCGAAACGCCCCGACCAGTGGATGGATCTGGTCCTCCTGCCGTAAAAGATTCCTGAAGCTTATGTGACGGAAAAATGCGCAAGCATTTTTCTCGGGTCAAGGGCAGTGTGCCCTTGTCGCGGTCCAGCGGCGAAACGTCGGCCGTGCAACGCACGGGATCTTTTCTTTCAAGATGCGAGAGGAGAAAACCGCTTTGAAAAGCGGTTCTTCTCCCCTCGCCCTCCCCTCTTTCCCTAAACTTTTGACGCCTTTGCATAACGCAAAGGCTCTATGAAATTGTAATGTATAAACAACGCGGTTTCTTTTTGAGACCGCTTTTTCAA
>CALXMJ010000421.1 GCA_944389445.1 uncultured Victivallales bacterium
TGCTGATTGGTTCCGGTCCGATTGTCATCGGGCAGGCCTGTGAATTCGATTATTCCGGAACCCAGGCCTGCAAATCACTCAAGGAGGAAGGTTACGAGGTGATCCTCGTCAACAGCAATCCGGCAACCATCATGACCGATCCGGATTTTGCGGACCGCACCTACATCGAACCGCTCACAAAAGACATCCTGCTGGAAATCATCCGGCGCGAGCGTCCGGACGCCATTCTGCCGACTCTCGGAGGGCAGACCGCCCTGAATCTCGCCCTCGAACTCCATGATGCCGGAATCCTCTCCCGCTATAAAGTCGAGATGATCGGCGCAAAGGCGGATGTGATCCGGCGCGCGGAGGACCGCGAACTCTTCAAGGAAACCATGCAGGGAATCGGACTTGATCTCCCGAAGAGCGGTTCCGCTCATTCGATGGAGGAAGCCAAACTCATCGCGGCGAAAATCGGCACCTATCCGCTGATTATCCGTCCGGGATTCACTCTCGGCGGAACCGGCGGGGGAATCGCTCACGACGAAGCCGAATTCGAAGCCATCGTCGCCCGCGGACTCGCCGCCAGCATGAACAGCGAAGTGCTCATCGAAGAATCCCTGCTCGGCTGGAAGGAGTTCGAACTCGAAGTCATGCGCGACAGGAAAGACAATGCGGTCATCATCTGCTCCATTGAGAACATCGATCCGATGGGCGTGCATACCGGCGACAGCATTACCGTTGCGCCCGCACAGACCCTCACCGACCGCGAATATCAGCGCATGCGCGACGGTTCCCTTGCCGTCATGCGGGCGATCGGCGTCGAAACCGGCGGCTCGAACGTCCAGTGGGCGCTGAACCCGGATGACGGAAGAATGATTATCATTGAAATGAATCCCCGTGTCTCCCGTTCCAGCGCGCTGGCGTCCAAAGCGACCGGGTTCCCGATCGCAAAGTTCGCCGCCAAGCTCGCGGTAGGCTATACGCTCGACGAGATCATGAACGACATCACCCGCGAGACCCCGGCGTGTTTTGAACCCTCCATAGACTATGTCGTGACAAAGGTCCCCCGGTTCGCGTTCGAAAAATTTCCCGCTGCCGACAGCACCCTCTCCACACAGATGAAATCCGTCGGAGAGACCATGAGCATCGGACGCACCTTCAAGCAGTCGCTTCAGAAGGCGATGCGTTCGCTGGAGACCGGACGCGCCGGATACGGCGTCGACGGCAAGGACGGCAAGTATTCGCAATATCCCGATGAACACATTGAGGCGGAATTGATCCGTCCGAACTTTGCGCGGCTCTTTTATGTCCGCGAGGCGTTCAAGCGCGGCTGGAGCGTGGATCGCGTCCATGAACTCACCGGAATCGACAAATGGTTCCTGCGCCACATGCACGAGCTCGCCTGTTTCGAGGAGGAGATCAGGAGCGCCGGATCGCTGGAAAATCTGAAAGCCGATCCGTCCTTCTTCCGCCAGATCAAGGAGATGGGGTATTCCGACCGCCAGATCGCGTATCTGCTTCATTCAACGGAAGTGGAGGTCTACAAGGCGCGCAAGGAGACCGACGTCATGCCGGTCTACGGACTTGTCGACACCTGCGCCGCGGAGTTCGAAGCCTACACCCCCTACTACTACTCCACCTATGGCGAGGTCAACGAGGCCGGCGGAAAGTCGAACGGGAAAAAGAAAATCATGATTCTCGGCGGCGGACCGAACCGCATCGGACAGGGAATCGAATTCGACTACTGCTGTGTCCACGCCTCTTTTGCCCTGCGCGACGCGGGGTATGAGACGATCATGGTCAACAGCAATCCGGAAACCGTCTCCACCGACTACGAGACCAGCGACAAGCTCTATTTCGAGCCGCTGACCCTCGAAGACGTTCTGCATATCTACGAACATGAGAAGTGCGACGGCGTGATCGTTCAGTTCGGCGGACAGACTCCGCTGAATCTGGCGCATCGCCTCCAGGATTGCGGCGTCAACATCATCGGCACGAGTCCCGCCAGCATTGATGCCGCCGAGGATCGCGAGACATTCAATGAACTGGTCGCAAGACTCGGCATCAAACAGCCCGCGGGCGGCATTGCCGTCAATATCGAGGAAGCGGTGGAGGTGGCAAACCGGATCGGATATCCGGTGCTGGTGCGTCCGTCGTTTGTGCTAGGCGGACGCGCGATGGTGATCGTCTACAATGAAGAGGTCCTGCGCAAATACATGGTCGAAGCGGTGGAGGCCTCGGAGGAGCGCCCCGTCCTGATCGACCGCTTCCTCGAAGATGCGACGGAGCTGGATGTGGACTGCGTTTCCGACGGCGAAACCAGTGTGATCGGCGCCATCATGGAACATGTGGAACTGGCCGGAATTCATTCCGGCGACAGCGCCTGCGTGATTCCCACAATCTCCCTTTCGAAAAAGGTTCTGGATACGATCCATAAAAACACGCTCGATCTTGCTCGTGAGCTGAAAGTCTGCGGTCTGATGAACGTGCAGTATGCCGTGAAGGACGAGGAAGTTTATGTTCTTGAAGTGAATCCGCGGGCATCCCGGACGGTGCCGTTTGTCAGCAAGTCGATCGGCGTGCCGCTGGCGAAGATCGCCTCACTTGTGATGGTCGGGAAGAAGCTGAAGGACATCGGATTTACGAAAGAGATCATTCCGGAACATTACAGCTGCAAGGAAGCCGTGTTTCCGTTTGTCCGCTTTCCGGGGATCGACATCGTGCTCAGCCCGGAGATGAAGTCCACCGGCGAGGTGATGGGAATTGACATGACGCCGGGAGTCGCCTATTTCAAGACGCAGGTCGCGGCGGGCAACTCCATCCCGAACGGAGGCGATATTTTCATGAGCATCCGTTCGCTCGACAAACATGCGGTGGTTCCTCTGGGCAAGGAGCTGCATGGCCTCGGCTTTACGATCCATGCGACCTGCGGAACGGCAACCGCCCTGTACAACGCGGGAATTCCCGTTCAGCCGATCTTCAAGATATCGGAGGGCCGCCCGAATGTCATTGATGCGATCAACGACCATGAACTGACCTGGATCATCAATACGCCATCCACCGGCGTCACGCCGCGAACCGATGAGGTGCATATGCGGGCCCACGCCGTCATCAAGGGAGTCCCGATCACAACGACGATCGACGGGCTCCGCGCCGCGATCGAAGGACTCAAGGCGATCAAGGAGATGGGCCGGATGGAAGTCTGCAGTATTCAGGAGTATCACCGGCAGGCTCCGAAACTGAAACTCAAGTAATCCGGCGATTCCGATTGACAACGCCGCTCTCCCGGTGTATAATACCGGAGTTCGCGGTTCGGCATTCACTTACAGGAAAAGGAAAGAAGCATGGCGTTGAAACTGCCTTCGTTTACACTCAGCAGAAGAGTGAAGATCATTCTCGGCATTTTGATCGTGATTTCCACGACGGCATGCGCAGTGTTTCTGATATGGTTTTCCTTTCGCGGACTCTTCACGGAAAATCCCGCGTTTCTTCTGAAACATGTCGTGGTGGAAAGCAGCGGCTGGTGGAAGGGAAAGGACAACTATGTTTCGGCAATCACAAATCTGAGAAAAGGTGCTGTGAATCTGTTTGCCGTGGATCTGGCAGACCTGCGGAAAAAACTTGCGTCGGAGGCCGGCATCAAGCATCTGACCGTGGCGCGGCGGCTGCCGGATACAATCGTATTTTCGATTACGGAACGGATTCCCCGCGCTTTTCTCGGGCGGATCGGTTCCTCGCTGGTGATTGATGAGGATGGCGTGGTCATGCAGAAAGAGAAATGCCTGAATCTGGACAACAACCTTCCTGTGATCTTCGGATACCGCGAACGGGTTCCCGGGGTCGGCCAGGCGTTCCATCGTCTGTCGCCGTCGCTGGAGCTGATTATGCTGACGGTCCGTTCCTTTCCCGACATCCGGATTGCATCTGTCAACGCGCACAATACGGATTATCTCTTCTTCAGCATGTATTACAAAAATAACTTTACGGAAGTGTTCCGGGTGTACATCCCGACGAAAAATATGCAGAAAAACATGACCGCCCTGATTTCCGCCATGCCCTCCGTGGTCAGATCCGGAGAAAACAAAAGGACGATCGACCTGCGTTATGAAGGAAAAGTGACCTTAAAATAAAGGATGCGAAAATGGCTGATGTTGTCGTTGTCGGCGCCGCCGGGAGAATGGGTCGGCGGCTGGTCGCAAATGTATTGAATACTCCCGGAATGTCCCTTGCGGGGGCGGTGGAATGGTCCGGTTCCGAGTTTATCGGCTGTGATGCGGCTTCTGTTGCGGGGCTTCCTCCCTGCGGCGTGAAAATTACGGCTTCTCTGCCGGAGGCTCTGGAAAAAGCAAACGCCGTGATTGACTTCTCTACCGGCGGAACGGTGATGGAAAATGCCCGGATCGCTGCGGAAAAAGGCTGTTCGATCGTGATCGGCACGACAGCGCTCGGTCCGGCGGCGCCTGACGAATTCAGACGTCTTGCGGAGGAGAAAAAAGTCGGAATCGTATTCGCATCGAATTTCAGCGTCGGTGTGAATCTGCTCTTCTATCTTTCAAAGAAGGTCGCCGGAATCCTGAGTGATTACGATGTGGAGATCATTGAGGCGCATCATAACCAGAAGAAGGATGCGCCCAGCGGAACCGCCGTGACGATTGCGGAGCGGATTTGCGAGGCTCGCGGACTCTCCTATGAGAAGGATGTCGTTCACGGCCGTCAGGGAGTGGTCGGCGCCCGCACAAAAACTGAGATCGGAATGCATGCGGTCCGCGGCGGCGATATCGTCGGCGACCATACTGTCATGTTTGCGACAACCGGGGAACGCTTCGAGATGACGCATAAAGCATCCAGCCGCGATACCTTTGCGAAGGGAGCCGTCCGTGCCGTCGCGTTTCTGGAAACCGCCGCGCCGGGTCTCTACGACATGCAGGATGTTCTGGGGTTGAAGTAAATGATTGCTCCAGCCGCGACTCCTTTTCCGAGTTCTGTGCGGGAGCTCTGCGAAGACCTGCCCGATTTTTCGTTCGAATCCGCTTCCGCGGAGCCGTTTGCTCCGCTGGACTACGAAGCGGAATGCCGGATTAAGAATCTTGCGTTGAAGCATTTCTGGAAACAGAACGGGATTCCCGGAGCGCCCCTGCCGCTGATTCCGGCGGTCCAGCCGCGGCACTACCGGACAAATTCCAAGCGGCGCGGGGTCTTTTCCAACGGGAAGTTTCAGCTGCTCCATCCGGGACATTCCGTTCCGGCGGGCATTCGCGGCAATCTTCAATATTCCATGCTGGAACCGGAACTGCATCACCGCATCTATGAACTGATTCTGGAGATTGTATCCCGTCCGCCGTTCCGCTTTTTTGCCCGCAATCTGAATTACTGCATTGTCCGCGGTTCCGACCGGAAGGTTGCCGTGATCCTGAATATGGCAAAAACGGATGCGTCGATTGTGCGCAAACTCAAAATCATTGCGGCGGAACTTCAGAAGGAGATTCCGGAAGTGATCTCCTGTTTCATGTATCTGGACGAATCGCGTTCCCCTTACTATCTGGAGGCGAAACGGAGCGAAAAGGAGGTCGGATACAAGAAACTGTTCGGCTCCTCCTTTCTGGACATCACGCTTCCGGACGGCAACCGACTTCTGTATCCCCCGACCGGATTTTCCCAGGTGAACGAGTCAATGGTTCCCGCCTTTCTGAATACGGTGGAGAAGCTGATCCGGCCGGAGCCCGATGCCCGTCTGCTGGATCTTTACTGCGGATACGGACTGATAGGTCTTTTTCTTGTGCCGAAGGTGGAATCCTTGATCGGGATGGAGATTGATGGTCCTTCGGTCAAAGCCGCCGCTGCAAGTGCGGAACACCTCTACCGGAAAAAGGATATTCGTTTTATTCGCGGAGAGATCGGGCCCGCGCTGATCCGGAGCCGTCTGCCTGTTCCGACGGAAAAGGAACTTCTGGTTCTGGATCCGCCCAGGAGCGGTACGGCGGATGATGTCATCAAGGAGCTGGCGCGCCGTTCGCCTCTCCGTGTCGTGCATGTGTTCTGCGGAACGGATGTGATTCCCGGTTCGCTTGCGCAGTGGAAGAGTCAGGGCTATCAGCCCGTTTCAATCCAGCCGCTGGATCTTTTCCCCGGTACGCCGAATCTGGAAACGATGATCCTGCTGGAAAAACAGTGAAAAAGTTTTTTCAGCACATGTGATTCCGGATTAAAAAAGAGAGGAATCAGTCTGCGGCGGGGGAGGGCTTGGATGGCGTTTTTTCCCGTTCGATTTCCAGCGCGATCGCACGTGCCCGGACTGCGGCGGCGGGTTTGTCAATCCGGACCTTCACCTTCCGGACCGGCGTGTAGGAGAGACAGAGATCCGCAATGGATTGCGCCAGCGCTTCCAGAAGCTGAAACGAGGAGTTTTCCACTTTTTCGATGATATCGCGTTCGACAGCGCTGTAATCGACCGCGTCAAACAGATTGTCGGAACGGCACGGTTCGGACATGTCGTAGCAGAGTTCTATGTTCAGTGTAATGTTCTGCCTGAATTTCCGCTCGTGCGGCAGCGTGCCGATAATTGCGGCAAGATTCAGATCCCGGATGAAAATGCGGTCCATAAATTATTCTCCCTGCCGGAACAGGCGCAGCAGCTCATGATCGAACTGTTCGAACCGGATCTCCTTGTCCAGAATGGAGTCCGCTTTGATCCATGTTTTGGCATCGGCGCTGGAGAGATCGAAATGGATTCCCGTCCGGAAGGAGATGCCGCTGACAATGACGATCCTGGTGTCGGGCGACTGTTTCCTGATTTCATAACACAGCAGAAACCCGCTGTCCTGATGTTCCAGCAGGATTTCCGTAACGACAAGATCAAATTGTTTTTTATTCGCAAGTTCCAGCGCCTCGGCAAGCGAAGATGCCGTATCCGCTCGAAACCCGAGAGCCAGCAGATGAGATTTCATGTCAGCGGCAAAATCAGGATCGTTGTCCACGATCAGCGCATTTCTGCCGGAAAAGTCGATAGCCTTGAGTTGTTCCATCTGCATCTCCCTTTCTTCAGCGATAGACCTTGCGCGGCGTGAAGGTCGTATGGAGAACCTCTCGTGCGATATCACTGCCTGGTTCTCCGAGAAATTCCCGGTAAAGACGCTTGATTTCCGGATTTCCATGTGCGATTCGCAGATGTTCGCTCTGGTCGAGAGCGTAAAGCGTCTGCATTCTCGCCTTGATGCGTTCCGGACTCGTGGAGAATGGCTGGCCGCCGCCCGCGATGCATCCCCCGGGACACGCCATGACTTCCACAAACATCAGATTCCTGTGCTGCCCCTCTTTGAGTTCTTCGAGGAGTTTCCGCGCGTTGCCAAGTCCGCTGACCACAGCGGCTCCGATCTCGCGGTCTCCCATTTTTATCGTTGCTTCCTTGAATCCGTCGAGTCCGCGGACGGCTTCGATTTTCAGTGATTTCAGTTCGCGTCCCGTGAGCAGTTTGTACGCTGTACGGAGGGTCGCTTCGGCGACTCCGCCGGTGACTCCGAAGAGTTTGCCCGCACTGCTGTGCGTACCGAACGGATTGTCCGCCGGTTCCGGCTGAAGAGCGTTGAAGTCGATTCCGTAGAGTTTGATCATGCGAAGCAGTTCCCGGACCGTGATGACGGCGTCGATGTCGGGGTCATCGTTTCTGCCGAGTTCCGCACGGGTCGCTTCGAATTTCTTTGCCGTGCACGGCATGGCGGCGACACTGTAAATATCGGATGCCGGAATCCCCGCCTGTTTTGCAAAAAAGGTTTTGATAACCGCGCCCAGCATCCCCTGCGGACTCTTGCATGTGGAAAGATTCGGTATGAATTCCGGATGAAACTCTTCCACAAACTTGACCCAGGAGGGGGAACAGCTTGTGAAGATCGGCAGATTGTTCCCGCTTTCGAGCCGGGCGACGAATTCATGCGCCTCCTCCACTGCCGTGAGATCCGCCGCAAAGGAGGTGTCAAACACTTTCGCAAAGCCGATCTGACGAAGCGCCGCATTCAAAAGACCGGGAATGTCCGCACCCGGCTTGAGCCCGAATTCCTCCGCGATCGAAAGCGGAACCGACGGCGCATACTGAATGACGATGGTCTTCTCGTGTTCCCCGATGACGTTGGTGACATCTTCCAGCCGGGAATGTTCCGTAAGCGCTCCCGTCGGACAGACCAGCACGCACTGTCCGCAGTTGACGCAGCTTGATATGTTCATGCTCCTGTTGAATGCCGGAGAAACAACGGTTCTGCTGCCGCGTCCGACAAAGTCGATTGCCGAGACCTCCTGCACTTCATTGCAGACACGGACACATTTACCGCAGAGAATGCACTTGGTCGGATCCCGGATGATGGACGGACTCGTAATATCTTTGAGCTTTTCCCGGAACTTCCGCTTCGGCGAGCGTTCGCGTACCCCGTACTCCTCCGCAAGACTGCGAAGCTGGCAGTCGCTGCTCTTGCTGCAGTAGAGACAGTCGTCCGGATGGTTGGAAAGCAGCAGCTGGATCAGTGTCTTTCTTGCGTTGATGACCCTCTGGGAATTGGTCCGGATGCGCATCCCCTCCCGAACCGGATAGGAACAGGAGGGAACCAGTCCCTCTTCGCCTTCCACTTCCACGATGCAGATGCGGCATGCTCCGGTCGGCATCATCCCCGCCATGTGGCAGAGGGTCGGGACCCGGATTCCCACGCGGTTGAGCGCGGAAAGAATCGTCTCTTCCGGTTCGGCGTCGATGACCCTGTTGTTGACGGTGATCTCAAACATGACGTTCTCCCTGTTTCAACACGACGGCGTTGAATTTGCAGACTTCCCCGCATTTGCCGCATCCGCTGCAGAGCGACTCGTCAATCCGGTACGGATGGCGGGGCGAGCCCGTGATCGCTTTCTCCGGACACTGCACCGCACAGACCGTACATCCGCGGCATCGGTCTTCAAGAATTTCATAGCGGACAAGCTCCCGGCAGACTCCCGCCGGACAGCGCCGTTCAAAAATATGCGCTTCATATTCATCACGGAACCAGCGGAGTGTGGACAACACCGGATTCGGCGCTGTCTGTCCGAGTCCGCACAGACTCGTTTCCTTGATGACCTGCGCCAGATTGCGGAGCTCAATCACGGATTTGAAACGGATCAGCGCATCATTGCCGGTTTCGTGTTTCCTGCCGTGGGTGATCCGCTCCAGAATCTCGCGCAGATGCCGTGTCCCCTCACGGCATGGGATGCATTTGCCGCAGCTTTCGTTCTGGACAAAATCCATGAAAAATTTCGCCACATCGACCATGCAGGTGTTTTCATCCATCGCGACAAGACCGCCTGAACCCATGATGGCTCCTGCGTCGCGGAGCGTTTCGTAGTCGATTTCAAGATCCAGCAGCTCTGCCGGAATGCAGCCGCCGGACGGTCCGCCGATCTGAACGGCTTTGAACTTTTTCCGGTTCGGAACTCCTCCGCCGATCTCGCAGATGATCTCGCGGAGACGGGTCCCCATGGCGACTTCAATGAGCCCCGTATTGACAATTTTTCCGGAGAGCGCAAACACTTTTGTTCCCTTGCTTCTTTCCGTGCCGATGGAACGGAACCACTCCTCTCCATTCAAAATGATGCCCGGCAGATTGGCAAGCGTTTCCACATTGTTGATGACCGACGGTTTCCCGAAAAACCCTTTGACCGCCGGATATGGCGGCCTCGGCCTCGGCGTACCGCGTCGGCCTTCCATACTGTTGATGAGCGCGGTCTCTTCGCCGCAGACAAATGCGCCGGCTCCTTTTTTCAGCAGAATTTTGAGATCAAAGCCGCTGTCGAGAATATTCTCGCCGAGAATTCCGTAGGCGCGAGCCTCCTCAAGTGCGTCGGTCAGACGCGGGATGGCAAGCTTGTACTCCGCCCTGACGTAGATATACGCCCGGCTGGCTCCGATCGCATAAGAGGCGATAGCAAGCCCCTCGATCAGCCGGTGAGGATCGCTTTCCATCAGCGCCCGGTCCATGAATGCCCCGGGATCGCCTTCGTCGGCATTGCAGATCATATATTTCTGATCGCTGGGTCTGCCGAGGGCAGTTTTCCATTTTGTTCCCGTCGGAAAGCCGGCTCCGCCGCGGCCGCGCAGACCGCTGCGTTCGACCTCATCGCAGATTTCCAGCGGGGTCATGGTGTGAAGGGAGCGGGCGAAGGCACGGTAGCCTCCGTACGCCAGGTACTCTTCGATGGAACCGGGATCCAGAATTCCGCAGTTCCGGAGAACGTTGCGGGTCTGTTTCCGGAAGAAGGGAAGTTCGTCCAGAAAGGGGATGTTTTCCCAGGGAGAGTCTCCGGAATCCCGGAACTGCCCGAGAAGGTCGTCGGATGGAATTTCCTGCCGATTCAGAACGCTGTCCAGCAGGCGGGCGACTTTGTCCGCTGTGATTTTCCGGAATGCGACGCGGGTTCTGCCGGGCAGCTGGATGTCCGCAATCGGTTCTTCCGCGCAGAGACCGATGCAGCCTGTTTCGATGATTTCCGCATCGGGATAACTGCGGGCGGCAAGTTCACGGAGTTTTGCCAGGGTTTTTCCCGCTCCGGCACTGAGTCCGCAGGTGGCTGCACCGACACGGATCACCGGATGATCCGTTCCGCGGCGTTGAAAAAGTTCCGCATATTCCCGGGCTTTTCCGCCGACTTCCTGTTTGATCCCGTCATGCGTCAGAACGGAAAGCAGCACCTGTTTCAAATCCATGGGAATGCTGTTCATGGTTCGTCGCTCCCTGCTGCGGCGGATGCCCGCAGATCCGCCAGAATTGTTCTGATTTTCAGCTCGTCGACGCAGGAATGAATCTCTCCGTTGACGCTCATGACGGGCGCGAGCCCGCAGGCTCCGAGGCATGGGGTGATTTCGAGGCTGAAGAGGCCATCCGCGCTGGTCTCTCCGGGATGGATTCCCAGTTCCCGTTCCAGACAGGCGAGGGCGGCGGAC
>CALXMJ010000422.1 GCA_944389445.1 uncultured Victivallales bacterium
GTGGTCGCCGCCTACCGCAAGGCGCTGGATACGAACGATCCGGAATCCGCGCTTCCGATGCTCAATGAAACCTGTTCCCGCGAGCGCTCGCTCGGATTCTATACGAAGAACTCCACGGAACATCTGATCCGTCCGGACGTGCCCGGCGGAATCGGACGGTTCTGCGGACGCGTCAAACGGGTCCTGCATGACGCCTTTGAAGTCGAACTTTCCGGCAGGATCCATCTCGGCGACAACGTCCGAGTCCAGTCCGCTTCCGGCGGGGAAGGACAGGCTCTCTCCATTCTGGACCTGCGCATCGGCGGCAGATCCGTCAAAAAGGCGTTCCCCGGACAGCTCTGCCGCATCCCCTCCCGGGGAAAAACGATCGCTCCCGACGGCATCCTCTACAAAATCGGCGAAACACACGACACCATGGAAAAACGATGCCGCAATCTTCCCCTCCAGAAACCGCTGCTCGATCTGAACCTGCATCTGGACGCAACCACTCTGACAATCCGCCCCCTTCTGCCCGGAATTCCCGCATGGAAACGGGAATTGACCCTCTCTCCGGCGGAAACACACGCCGTCACTCCTGACGACTTGATCGCTGCCTTTCGCATCCCGAACGACTCCCTCTTCGCCCCCGGCTCGCTGCGGGCGGAGATCGACGAAGCCCTCTTTCTCCCCCAAAGCATTCTGAAAACCCTGCGGCGCGAATTCTGGAAATGGACGGGAACCGCACTCCGGGCAGAACAGATCCGGCAGTTCGCGGAAGAAAAATCACACGCGCTGAAAGAGCATCACCGCCGGCTTTCGAAACAACGCTTTCCTATGACGCCGCCCGTAGTGTTTCTCTCTGCCGGGGACCCGAATCCGCTGCCGGAAGCGATCATCGCACGCGAGCTCTCCCCCGGACTCCGCCCCGAAGAAGAATGCATTCTTCCGTTTTTCACACCCGAAACCGAAATCGAAGAACTGCAAATTCAACTGGAACATCTGATCCGGAAGGGGGTCCGGGTTTTCCGGATCGCCTCGCTCTCCCATATTGCCCTGCTGGAAAAATACAAGGGAATTGTTCTGAAAACAGCACCTCCGCTGCCGGTGGCGAACGCCTTTGCGGCGGAAGAACTCCGGAGTCTCGGAGTCTCCGCGTTTCACGGACAGATCGAACTTGCCCGGACGGATCTGCAGGAGCTCCGGGAAAAAGCGGTCCTGCCGATGGAACAGTATGTTTCCGGGAATCCCGTTCTGCTCGCAACGAGAGCGGGACTTCCGAAGGTCAAACGTCTCTCGGAACCGCACGGGGAGACCTTTCTCGTCGAACGGCGCAGCGGACTGGCAACCCTGCATCCGAAACATCCGATGCGGGTCGAACCGCTCCCGGACATGATCCCGATTCACGATCTCCGGAAACCATCCGCCCCGGAGGAATCCCCGGAGGAGTTCAACTTCTCGCGCGGACTCGCCTGACCTCTCTCCCGACGGGGCATCACTCTCCGATGGAACGCAGCTTCCGTTTCCGGTAGCGGGAGGGTGTCTCCTGAAACATGCGATGGAACGCAGTCGAAAAATAGAGGGAATTGCAGTAGCCGAGCCGTTCGGCAATCTCTTTCATGGAGAGCTCGGATGAGGCCACCAGATGCTTTGCCGCCTCCATCCGGAGCTTGATGAGATACTCCCGCGGAGATACGCCGAGATGTTTCCGGAAGAGACGCATCAGCGTATGCACCTCCACTCCGTGATGAGCGGCAATCTCCTGAATCGAACGTTTCAAACCGAGATCCCCTTTCATGTCGCCGAGGATGTCCCGGAGGAGTTCCGGGAACGCATCCGGCCGGGAACACTCCTTCGCGATCTCCGCAAGGATCCGGTATGCACCGGCGGAAATTTCCGCCGCATCCGAGGGATCATGTTCCGCCAGATACGCTCCCATCCTGCGGAATGCGCCGATAAAGTGATCGGGGTCCCGCAGACGCACCACACGCCGTCCGGTCAGCCGGAACTCCTGATCCAGATTCCGGAGCATGCTGCCGTAAAAGGTCAGCCGGAGACGGTGAAAATAGCTCTCCGGATACGCATTGAAAACAATATCGGAACCTTCATGCATGATATAGAGCTCTCCCGGGCGGACCGTTTCAACAACGCCATCCTGCGAATATTCCAGAGAACCTTCGAGAAGAATCTCAAAGGTCATATCGGCCGCGTTGCGGAAACGGAACCATGCTTCGCCGTAGCGTTTCACTTCGGAATAGTAACGGGGCCAAAGAGAGGTCCCGAACGGCGCGGGGCCGTTTCCCCAGGAATACTGTGCAATTTTTATATTTTGTCCCGCCCAGTCACTCCGGTAAAACTCCGTGCTCGATTCCGAGCGGCGCACCTCTTCCACCGAGAGTCTCATCATTGTTTTCGTACTCCCATGCTCTTTTAAAAAAGAAAATTATTTCCGTTTCCCGTTTTTTCAAGGATCTGTTGAAAGAAAAAATAAAAATGTTCAAAAAACGAATAGTTCCCTGTTTTTGAACTGTTGTTTTTCCCGGAGGGCAATTCTATTTTATCCCGGAAACCAAACAACAGGAGGTACCAGATGTTTCAGAACTGCAGAATCCAGTACAGGGGTCCCGACGGTGGGCACCTCTTCAGCGCCGTGCTGGCCGGCGACGTCTGCCCGGGAGCAGAAGGGAAAGAGATGACAGATGCGGGCCGCGCCGCAGAAATCATGGAACCGGTCGCGGAATTCATCCGATCCGCCGATCTCCGGATCGTCCAATGGGAAACACCCACCGTATCAAAGGAGAACCCTATTCCCAAAAGCGGTCCGAACCTCAACAGTGATCCGGAAACGATCCGGATCGTCCGCGAGGCCGGATTCGATATTGCTCTTCTCGCCAACAATCACATCGGCGATCATGGAGCGGAAGGAGTGCTCGAAACGCTGAAATGTCTGCACGAGTCCGGAATGAAAACGGTCGGTGCGGGAAGGAATCTCGAAGAAGCGAACCGTCCGCTCGCGCTTTCCGCAGGCGGGAAGAAAATCCTGCTGCTGAATTTCGCGGAAAATGAATTCGGCACCGCAGAAGAGAACAAGCCCGGCGCAGCGCCGCAATCCCCGCTCCGGAACCTGAAGCAGACTCGGGAAGCGGCGGAACAGGCCGATTTTGTCATTGTCGTTCTGCACGGCGGGCATGAGTATAATCCGTTTCCCTCCCCGCGCCTTCAGGAGCTCTGCCGCGCGTTCGCGGAGGCGGGAGCGGATCTGGTCTTCAACTGTCACACACACTGTCCGGAAGGTGTGGAATTCTACAACGGTTCGCAGATCGTCTATTCGCCGGGCAACTTCTATTTTCCGAAATACAACCGGGAACTCTGGAACACGGGATATCTGACGAAATGCTCCTTCGACCGGCTCGGAGTCTACAAGCTGGAACTTCTTCCCTACCGGTTTGCAAAGGAGTATGTGAAGCCGCTGGATGAGCCAGGACGGAAAGCCTTTGAACAATATATGGAACGTCTCTGCGAACCTCTGGCGGATCCGGAACACATCCGGAAACTGTTTGAAGCATGGAGCACGGACAAAGGACGCGCCTATCTGGTCGGAACCGTCACGGGACTGCCCGAAAACTGGGAAAACCGTCTGGAGGAACCGGAGGTCGTGGAACAGATTCTCCACCTCCGCAACGTCTTCACCTGCGAAGCCCATTGCGACATGGTCAAATGCTATCTGCGCCTGATTGAAGAACACCGCATCCGGGAAGCCGCAAAGCTCCTGCCGGAAATCCACGCATTCGCTATACCGGAATGGATGGCGAAACCGAAATGAACACATTCAACAATGCGCTCTATTTTCTGGCGATCATCAATCCCGTCAGCAAAATCTTTTTCCTGTCGGGATATGAACCGAAGCTGAAATTCCGTCAGGTGTTCGAACTTGCATGGAAATCTTCCGTGGCGGCGTTTCTGATGCTGGAACTCTTTTCACTGGTCGGACAGAGCATTCTTGAAAACGTGTTCCGCATTGATCCCTGCGCCCTGAAAATCACCGGAGGAATCGTGGTGTTCTTCATCGGCTGGAAAGCGATCCGCGAGGGCAAGTTCTTCCACCAGAAGGAGAGTGCCATGCGGGACGATTTGAATGAATTGAGCATTGT
>CALXMJ010000423.1 GCA_944389445.1 uncultured Victivallales bacterium
TTTTTGTTCTGATTTCCGATCCTGATTCCGCTGATTTTCCGATTCATCGCCATGTATTGTCGATTTCACGAAAAAAACGCTTTAAATGATTCGAAAATCCCGATTTTTGGGCATAGTCATCTACAGCGGAGAGGCGGGAATGAAGACGACGCTGGTTGCCGTTCTGCCGCGGGAGCCCGTCTCGGCGGAATATGCGGGCAAGCCGGTTCCGGTGCGGAAGCGGACGCAACATGCGTTTGAACTTGATTTGCCGAAAGCGAGTTCCGGAATTCTGCGGATTCGCTGAAATCAGAGTTTCCCGCTCCGTCTGCGGAACTCCATCGGAGTGAGACCGGAGGCGCGGCGGAAGAACTCGAAAAAGTAGAACACCTGTTCAAATCCCAGTTCATTTGCCGCCTGCGAGATGCTGAGCTCGCGGTTCAGGAGCAGTCTCCGCGACTTGGTCAGCAGCAGCGTCTTCTGATATTCTTTGAAAGCAAGTCCGAAATGCCGCCGGAACCCTTTCCCGAGAGCGGAACGGGTGAGCCCGAATTCACGGGCCAGTTCATTCAGGCGCAATGCGGCGGGCGGACGGCGGTTGAGTTCGGTCATGAGTTTCCGGTAGAAAGGCGGGACGTTGAGCCGTTCCGCCGCGCGGCGGAACAGCGGTTCCGTAAGAAGCAGAATCGCCGAAACGATCAGCGGATGCGCCGCAAAATCGGGCTGCGTGTGAAATGCCGCGATGAGCGCGGCGAACAGTTCCGGTTTCCTGGTTTTCCGCATTCCCGGCAGCTCCGGTCCGAGCGCAAAACCGAGCCCGTCGTGCAGGTGCACATGCTCCGCTTTGCAGATGAGACCCGGATGATAGACAGCCTGAAAGGGATGTCCCGCGGGAAGAAGCGCAATATCCCCTTTTTCAAGTCTTGTGCAGACTCCGTCCATCGTGACTTCAGCGCACCCCGTTTCGATGACGAACAGGCGTGAAATGGGCGGATCCGGATGATAGTATTCCTCCGTTTCCCGGAACGAGCTGTGCGAGGGGCACACGAACTCGCAGTTGAATTCAAATTTCCCGCTCTCCGTCGCAATGTCCAGTTTCAGATTCCGGTAGTTCCGGTAGAGAATCTGGGGCGACTCGTCCATCAGTCTGCATTCCTGCATAAAAACCTCCTGTTTTGAAGAAAAATATTCCGCAAATTCCGCTTTCTCAAGAAAAATGTCCCCGAATCTTATAAAAAATCCCCGTTTTCGATAGCAAAGCCGTTTGCATGGTGTTATGTCATCTCCGGAAACAAGGAGATATTTTATGATTATTCAGAAGGTTCGGCATTACGATTTCAGCAAGGTGAAATGGGATTCCCGCAGCTGGGGAAACGAGGTCTTCGACCCGGCGTTTCTCTTCTGCTTCCGTGCAAAACCGGCGGAGCTCTCCGGCGCTCTTGTGAGTCACGCTTCCGGCTTCGCGCTCCGGATCGCCGATAAAGCACACTGCGGGGATGACGAAAAACATCTCAATCGCCGTGTGCTGAATTATCTCTCCTGCACCGCTCCGGACGGCTCCTGCCGCGTGCTGGAAGCGGATCTGCGCATGGAGAACGACGCACCCGGAGAGCGTTACCGCATAGGTTTCCCGATCTCCCTCGCAGGCGACCCGGAGACGGAGCACGAGTTCGCGGTCCTTTACGACGGCGTCTGTTTTCAGATTCTCTGCGACGGAATTGTCATGGATCGCGATTTCCCGTTCGGCCGTTCCTTCCATTGTTACGAGGGCCGCCATGTCTGCTTCGGCATCTCTTCGCCCGCGCTCGCGAATTACCGCATGACCAACGATCTCTCCGGCGTGAGCTTTTCGGAGAAAGAGGTTCGCCGGGATGCTTCGATTCAGTTCTACACCCCGTTCGGTTTCAATACCTGGGTCGGCGACGTGGTCGTCGCGCAGTTCCGCGGACGCTTCCACATCTTCTATCTCATGGACCGCCGCCATCACGGTTCCCGCGTCAGACGCGGCGCGCATGAGTTCTGGCATCTGAGCAGCGAAAACCTGCGCGACTGGATCGACCACGGGCCCGTCGTCGAAATCGACTCCCAGTGGCAGACGGTCGGCACGGGCAACGCGTTTGTCTTCGACGGCAAGCTGCATCTCTCGTTCGGCTGGCATACGGACCGTCAGGTTCCGTACCCGCAGACGGTGAAGCATCTTTTCTTCCACAATCTCGCGGACACCGGGCGCACGGGCGAATTCCGCTACGGCGAAATCGGAACCCTTCTTCCGAGCGGCGCAAGCTACACGGCGAGCGAAGACGGCGTTCATTTCACCCGCGCCGACCGCCTGATTCATTATCTGGAAAATCCGAGTATCTTCGTTCAGCCGGACGGACGCCTTCATCTGATTCAGGACGGCGTCTGGGAATCGGATCATCCGGGAGACTGGACGCTGGTTCAGCGCGGATTCCCGCCGCACGGCATGGAAAGTTTCGCCCGGAACTGCCTGGATTGTCCGACCTGTTTCGAGCTGGACGGCTGGGAGTATTTCGCAGTCGGGTTCTCCGCGTTCTTCGGACGCCGCAAGGGCGATGCGGAATGGATCGATTTCGTCAAGGAGGGACGCGATCCCTACGACGGCAGTTCCGTTCCGATGTATTCCGCATGGCGGGACGGGCGCATGATCGAAGGCGGCTGGATGAACGGCATCGGCTGGGGAAGCTGTCTCATGCTCCGCGAAATGGTTCCGCTCGGCAACGGCAATGTCGGAAAACGCTGGGTTGCGGAGTCGCTTCCGGAGTTCGGCGCTGCGGAGAATTTCTCGGAGAAGACGCCGGTCGCCGTCGCGGGCGATACGCTCCTTGAGTTCCGGATCGATCCGGCGAAGGGGGCATTTGCAATCCGCTTCACGGGAGAGGGCGAAGGCTGCGAGTTCCGGATCGACCCGGCGAAGGCGCGGGCCCAGTGGAGTTCCGCCGGATGCCCGCCGGAAGTCCCGACCTTCCGCGAGCAGATGACACCGGAAATTTCAAATTATTCTTCGCTCCCGTACACGGCGTACTGCGGACGCAACTATGCGAAGGAGAATCTTTTCGGAATCGATGCGCCGTTTGTTCTGCGTGTTCTGATTCATGCCGATCCGAAGCTGAACGCCGCGCTGATCGACGTTGAAATCGCCGGCTGCCATACGATGGCAACACTGCGCGGCGATTTCGCGGTCCGTTCCGCCGAGGCTTCCGGATCCGGAACAAAACGTTTTGCAGCCATAAAATAAAGGAGAGGAGCCATTGAAACTGTGAGAACGGAAATTTCAAACGCCGGAGACATGTTCATCTCCGGCAAAACTCAGACTGGAAACAACACAAACCAACGAAAGGCGGAAACTATGAAATTCAACAGACGGAACCGTTTCATACCAGACGTCAGGGGCAGATTCTGCAGATTTACCCTCATAGAGCTCCTCGTGGTAATTGCCATCATCGCCATCCTCGCCGGCATGCTTTTGCCCGCGCTGAACAAGGCGCGCGCAACCGCCCGGGCGATCACCTGCGCCGGGATTCACAAGCAGTTCGGAATCGCAACGAATCTCTACACCAACGACTTTGAAGGATTCTATCTTCCGTTCAGAACAACGACGACGGTGACGCTCTCCTGGTATCAGCATCAGACATTTATGGAGTATCTGAAAATTTACAAGGGTTCGACATGGAATCCGCTGCAGGCGCCGCCGCGCTATCCGCGGAATTTCATCTGTCCGGATGCAAACTGGGCTCTGAACGGAGGTCCCGCCAAGGAATTCGCAAATTCTCCCGGTGACAAAGGCTGGATTGGAATCGGAATGCCGCAATTCGCTTTCGGAATGAACATTGAACCTGCCGATGAAGGAGGAATGAATGGAACCGGATACGAACACTGGGGAATTACAGATACGATCTGGAGCGCCCATACAGTAGCTTACGACACGAAGAAAATCAAGTCTCCCACGAATAAAATCGCGATTGCGGATGCGTGCAATGCCGGCGCCATTTCCATGTATGACAGCATTGCTCCGTATGCTTCGAGCGGTTATTTCACCGCCAGCATGGATACGAAGGAACCCTCCGGAACCGGCATAGCGTGGAGACATCCGGGAAATACGGCGAACGTGCTCTTCTTCGACGGTCACGTCGGACGCCATTCGTGGCCGCTTTTCTCTCCGTCCTCTGCAAAAGACATTTACTGGCTTCCTTATCGCTGAACAAAGGATATGAAAATGCTGAAACCTCGTCTTCTTTTTGCGCTTGGTGCGCTGCCGTGTCTGCTTTCCGCGCAGAATCTGGTTCCGAACGGGTCGTTTGAACTTGGAACCGCCGGATACGGCATCCGTACGAATCTCCGGTTCGACACGAATCCGGAACAGAAGTTTTTCCCGCTCGAAACGGTCGCCGACCCCGCCGCCGACGGCAAACAGGTTCTCCGGATCCGCAATCCGCACGCCAACCGTTTTGAACTTCATTCCAGACAGTTCCCGCTGAAGGCGGATACGGAATACACGTTCCGCTTCAAAATACGGTCCACCGCGAAGAACGGACAAGAGCTTTTCGCGGTTCCGTACAGCGTCAAAAACAACTGGAAAGGGTGGATGGTCCGGGTCAAAGCAACGGATCAATGGCGGAATTGCGAATACAAATTCAAGACCGGTCCGAAGGACGGCGCACCGTACTTCTATCATCTCCAGTTCCGGGACGTGAATAACAGCGACATTCCCGCAAGCGACATTTACATTGACGACATTCAGCTGTTCGAGACGAAATCCGTTCCGGCGAAGACGGTTGAATTCGCGCTGAACATCGCCGATCCGCTGATTGTTTCGGACGGCAAAACTCCCGCCGTTCTCACTCTGAAAGCCGGAAACTTCACGGACAAACCGTGGCAGGGAACTGTGACGGTCGGCGCAACCGAAGAGTTCCTGGGGACCCGCGCGGAACCGCAGAAGTTCGAGCTCAGGCTCTCCCCCGGCGAAGTCCGTGAAATCCCGGTGAAATGGAACCTTCCTTACGGCGCATACTGTGCAACCGCCGTCGCGGAGGGAATCGGCCACAGCATTCCGGCCTACTTCGCCGTCGCCGGAAAATACGAGCGGGAAAAACGGGATTTCGACCGCGATTTCTGCATTGGTCTGAACAGCGGAATCGGCATTGTGCAGAACGGCGAAAAACCGAAAATAGGAACCATGGCGCACAACGCCGCGGCGGAGAAAAAACTGGAATATCTCCAGAAGATGGGCTGCCGCATCATCCGCGAGCATGACGCCGGAGTGGAATCCACCGCCTGGTATCTCATGGAGCCGGAGAAGGGAAAATGGGATTACCGTCACTTGGATTACTCCCTGAAACAGTTTGAAAAATACGGAATCGAAGTCCTGAGTTGCGTCGGCCGCATCGGATTCCTCCGTCCGGCGAATGAGCAGCAGAAGCTGTGGCGCACCCGCAGCTGGCCCGAATGGGCGGAACCGTTTGCGCATCCCGCCGAACACAAAAGCTACAACTGGGACGACTGCAAGGGACGCGTCTTCCTGCCGGATATGAAACTCTGGCGCGAATACCTCCACAAACTCGCCGTTCATGCGAAGGGGCGCATCCGCTACTACGAGGTGTTCAACGAACCGAACGGCGTCATGAGCGCGGAAGACTATTTCCCGTACATGAAGGCGGTCTATGAAGAGGTCAAGAAGGTCGATCCCTCCGCGAAGATTCTCGGACTGTGCATCACCAGCGACTTCGGCGTTTCCGGCGATACGTTCACCAAAGACGTCATGGCGCTCGGCGGCGGAAAGTTCATGGACATCGCCGCGTTTCATCCCTATTCCGGACGCGAGCTGAACTCCGTCAATCCGGCGGACACGTATATCGCGAACTTCCGCAATTCGCTCGGCGAATACCGCGGCATGCCGCTCTGGAACACGGAAATCTATTATCTCTACGACACGGCGGACAAGTCGCTCAATCAGGGCATCTGCAACCCCGGACACATCGCGGCGCGCTATCTGACCGACCTCGGCGAGAACGTCATACAATCGGTCTCTCTTTCAGAGGGCGCTGTGTGGAGCAGAAATTCGCTCTTCCCGGAAGGCGCGGAGAGCAGCGACTCCTGGGTGGACCTGATCCCGAATGAAAACTTCGTCGTCAACAACGCTCTGGCACGTTTCTTCGAGGCGGCGAAACCGCTTGCGAAATACAGACTCCCGAACGGGGTGATCGTCTACGCGTTCCGCAAGGACGGCAAACCGGTCGCGGCGATCTGGCACTATCAGAAGCGCGACGGCGTCAAAGGCGATCTCTCACCGTTCCAGGTGTTCGACGTTTACGGCAACCCCGTCAAACCCGGAGTGCTTCCTTTGACCGGAACTCCGTATTATCTCCGCCCGGGAACGCTTTCCGAAGCCGCGTTCCTTGAAAAGCTGAAAACGCTTTCCGTCTTGCTGGACAATCCGATTGGCGCGTCGCCGCTGGTGCGTTTGCTGAACCGCGACGGCGAATATTCGCTGCTTGCGACTTTAAGCAACGGTTCCACCGCGGATCAGACGGTCATCATCGGATTTTCGGGGAACGGATTCACCGGAGCGAAAAGCGTGCGCGCGGTTGTTCCCGCGGGAAAATCGGCGGATTTCGAACTTCCGCTTCGCAAGACGTCTGCAAAGACGGAACCGGTACTGCGGCTTTATCACAACGGCAGAGTTCTCAGCGTTCCGGTTGAAGTTTCGGAATGCCGCGCGATCTCTCTCGACGGAACGAAAGCGCGTCCGGGCTTCCCCTTCACATGGAGCATGAAGAAAGCGGACGGCAAACTCGTTCTGACGGTCCGTGTCGAGGATTCGACGAACTCCGGAGCGGACGCCGCCGGACGCCGCCCGTGGGAACAGGATTGTCTGGAACTGTTCTTCGACGCCGATCCTGACACGATTCTTCCGGCGCACTCGCGCGCTTACACGCCGGATACGTTCCGCGTGTTCGTTCTTCCCCGTCTCGCCCCGGAAAAGCAGGTGGAGACCTGGTTCAGGGACGGCTGCCGCTTTTCACGCAAAGACCTTGAGTGCAAAGTCGTTTCCGATCCCGCCGGATACACGGTGACGCTTGCGCTTCCGCTCGCCAAACTCGGGAACCGGCTCGGATTCGACCTGAAGACCGACGACGCGCTTCCCGGGAAGACGACGTCCCGGGAATTCATCTGGAGTGAAAACAGAAACAATCACAGCGACCGGACCGCATTCGGCGTTCTGGAGCTGAAATAAGCAAGGAGCAAGAAAAAATGAAGAAGGCTTTGTTCGCACTCGCAATCGGCGCCGCGTTTTGTGTTTCCGCGGCGGAACTCGCAATGGACCCGCAGACCCCGTGGAAGAAAACGGCGGAAGGCTATTCGATCGACTACTCCGGCAACGGCTGGACCAGTCTGGCGAAAAAAGTCTTTGTCGAAGGCGGAAAGTTCTACCGCTTCTCCTGGGAAGGCAGACTGGACGGTTCGGAACTTCCGAAAATCCAGATTGTTTTTACGGCGAACGGAAAGAATTCATACAGCAGCATTCCCCTTACGGATGCATGGGCGGCTCAGACGGCTTATTACTATGCGAAAGAGAGCACGGAACTTCTCGTGCGCATTGCGCTGGATCCCGGCAAGGGCGGAAAAATCCTTGTCCGCAATACCGCATGGGATGAGCTGACTCCGGAACAGCTCAAAGCGAATCTTCTGCCGAACGGCGACTTTGAAAATGGCGTGGCCGGGATTTCGCACTGGCTGAACCTCCGCGAGACCCTGTCGCTCCCGCTCCGGATCGTCGGCGGGCAGAACTTCCTCAACGGCGAGAAGAGCTTGGAGATGGACTTGCCCGCGCGTGAAAAAGGCGTTTGGGGCGTCAAATCGCGTTCTTTGCCGATCGAAGCGGGAAAAATTTACACGTTCTCGTTCTGGGCAAAAGCCAGCGCGCCGATGGGCATTCAGGGCGGAGTCAGCATCTGGGCCCCGACCGGACACAATGGCAAGCATTTCAATCAGATCCGTTCGTTCAAACTCGAAACAGAATGGAAGGAATTCTCCTGGGACGTGACGATTCCCGCCGACGCCGCGGAGTATCCCGATGTTGCCGACCGCATGGCGGAACTCGTGCTCATGACCTGGAACGCCGATCAGACCGGAAAAATCTGGTTTGACGACATCTCTTTCCGTCAGAAATAATCCTTTCCGGATTTGATTTGTCTTTCAGGTGACTGTCCGGGTGATGCCGCTTTCACCACGCCGCCGCAGGGGCATCCGGCTTCTGCGGCGTTTTTCTTTTAAAATTTTTCTCCCCTCCGCTTGCTTTTCCCGAAAGTAACCGCCCGGTGAGCCCCATCTGGATTTGAGGCAGGCAGCATGCTATGTTCTTCCGCAACCCCGAACGACAGGAGGACGGCATGGGACGGGAAGGACGAGATTATTGGGAGGCGCAACTGTCAGAATATTGGGACAGCGGCTTGACGACTCAAGAATACAGCGAACTGAAGGAACTTCCTTACGAAATTACCCATCGCGGGATCCGAGTGTTGCAAAAGGCACGCCAGGATAGTGCGAGCGACTCGGAATCGCTGTAAGCGCCCAGCCAGCCCCATCTGGATTTGAGGCAGACAGCGTGGTATGTTCTGCCACAAACCGGAATAATGGGAGGACGGCATGGGACGGGAAGGACGAGATTATTGGGAGGCGCAACTGTCAGAATATTGGGACAGCGGCTTGACGATTCTCCC
>CALXMJ010000424.1 GCA_944389445.1 uncultured Victivallales bacterium
ACGGTGTCGCAGTCGATGTGAAATTTGCGGTCCGTCTGCGGGATCCCGTCGCGGAGCGGGGCGACTTCGACTCCTTCGACCCGTTCGCGTCCCAGAATGTTGACCACGGAATGTTCCAGGTAAAGCGGAATTTCAAAATCGTTCAGGCATTGGACGATGTTGCGGGTCAGCCCGGCCGGATACGGCATGATCTCCACCACCGCTTCGACCTTGATTCCCGCCCAGCGCAGACGGCGCGCCATGATGAGCCCGATGTCGCCGGACCCGACGATCACTGCCTTTTTCCCGGGCAGAATTCCTTCGATATTCAGCAGTTTCTGTGCGGCGCCTGCCGTGAAAACTCCGGCGGGGCGGCTTCCCGGAATCGCGAGATTTCCGCGGTTCCGTTCCCGGCATCCCATGGCAAGAATCACGGCGCGTGCATGGATTTTCCGGACTCCCTCCTTCGGAGAGAGGGCGATCAGCAGAAGAGAGCCGTCCGCTTCCTTTGCCAGCTCAATGACCGTGGCGCCGAGACGCAGCTCCGCTCCGGCTTTTTCCGCCTTTTCCGCGACCCGTTCCGCGTATTCCGGTCCGGTCAGTTCCTCTTTGAAATAGCGGAGCCCGAATCCGTTGTGGATGCACTGGCGGAGAATTCCTCCGGGACGGTCCTCCCGGTCAATGACAATCGTCTTTTTGCCCGCCGCTGCCGTGACCGTCGCCGCGGCAAGTCCGGCTGCGCCGGCTCCGATGACGGCGATGTCGAATGTTTCTTCCTGTATCATGTCAAGCCTCGCATGTTTGTTTTGTTTCGACTTTCAGATCGCCCAGGCGTCCGGCGGCGAGACGGCTGCCGCCGCCTTTTTTCGTCAGCTCCTCCATAGGAATGCCGGTCTCTCTGCTGATGATTTTCATGATTCTTGCCGTGCAGAATCCGCCCTGGCAGCGTCCCATTCCCCCGCGTGTGTAGAATTTGACCCCGTCGAGTGTCGTATGTCCCTTGCGCACGGCTTCGACGATTTCAGCTTCCGAGATTTTCTCACAGCGGCAGATGATGTGTGTCCACGCGGGATCCTCCCGGTGAAGATGCTCCATTTCCTCAAGGGTTTCGTGGCGGATCTCGTGCTTCGGCGCAAGTTCCGTGACGATGTGGACTTTTTCCAATAGCGGCAGCCCGGCGCTTTTCAAGAGTTCCTTGACGTATTCCCCGATTGCCGGAGATGCGGTCAGTCCGGGGGATTGAATCCCTGCCGCCTGCACGAAATCCGGAGCTTTTTCGGAAAGGGCAATATAAAAATCCTCGTTGTCCATTACTGGCCTCAGTCCGGCGAAGGAGGTGATCAGATCGCGGGGAGAGATCCCGTTGACCATGTTCCGGACATGGGAAAGGATTCGTTTCATGTTGTCGGCGCTTGTGGTGGTGTCGAGTTTGTTTTCGACCGTTTCCGCGGTCGGTCCGATCATGGTGGTTCCTTCCGCGGTCGGGATGACCAGGACTCCTTTGGAGTGTCGGGTCGGTACCGGGAATATGACTCTTTCCGGGCGAGCGGTGCTGTTGCGGTCGAGAAGATATTCTTCGCCCTTTCTCGGATGGATCGTGAACTCCTCCGCTCCGAAGATCCGCGAGACACGGTCCGCAAAGAGCCCCGCGGCATTGACGACATACCGGGCCCGGACCTCTTCCCCGTTTGCGGAACGGATGACCCACGCGTTGTCTTTGCGGTCGGCTTCCGCAACTTCGAAATTGCATTTCAGGTCAACGTCGTTCCGCCGGGCGGATTCCACCAGACTGAAAACATAGCGGTAGGGTTCGATCGTTCCTCCGCCGGGCGCGAAAAATCCGCCGACCACCTCGGGATTCAGTTTCGGTTCCAGCTGCAGCAGACGATCCCTGCCGCACATTTCCAGATCGCGGACCCCGTTCCGGATCCCCTGTTCATAGAGCTTGTGCACGGTGCTCATCTCTTCATCCGAGAAGGCAACTACGAGAATTCCGGTTCGCTTGAATGGAAAACCCAGTTCATGCTGAAGACGTTCAAACATCAGGTTGCCCCGGATCTCCAGTTTTGCCTTCAGCGTCGTAACCGGATGATGGAATCCCCCGTGAATGATTCCGGAATTTGCCTTGGAAACTCCAAAGCCGACATCCGCCCAGCGTTCCAGCAGAATTGTTTTCAGCTGATAGCGGGAGAGATGCCACGCACTCGAGGCTCCCGTTACTCCGGCTCCAATGATTGCGACGTCATACGTCATAAAGACCTCCGTTTTTCACTGTTTGTCCAGATGGTTTGCAGTTCTCCGAGATCGCGGACCCGGTAGTCGGGGACGATCCCTTCCGGCGGAACCAGATCGGCTCCCGGGGAGAGAATATGGCAGGTAACCGCCCCTGCATGAATCCCGAGAGAAATGTCGGTTGCAAGCCGGTCGCCTGCCATCAGGCATTGACGCGGATCGACTCCGTACCGTTTTGCCGCTTCCCTCAGCATTCCGGGATCCGGTTTACCGAGTATTTTGATTCTGGTGTTGGTCGAAATTTCAAGAGCTCTGGTGATGGCTCCGCAGTCGATGAGCCATGTTTCCCGGTCGGTTGGGCAGTATACGTCCGGATGGGTGGCGAAGCCCGGAATTCCCCGGTGGAGAAAGTATGCGGTCCGGCAGAGTTTTTCATATGTCAGGGTCCTGTCGAATGCGATGACAACCGCCTGCGGATTCCTCTCGTCGAGATCGAATCCGGCTTCCTCAAACGTCCTCCGGATCGACTCCATCGCAAGAAGATGAATACGATGAACTGCCGGGCATGAACGCCGCAGATGATCAATCGTGTATTCCGTTGACGTATAAAAATCGCTTCTTTCTGCGTCGAGACCCATTCGTCTCAGCTTTTCAACATATTCCGGGATGCTGTACGAGGAGTTGTTGGACAGAAATGTATAACCGATCTTCCTTTCCGTCAGAAAATCCAGAAAAGGAAGTGTCGTGGGAAAAAGCCGGGAACCGCGGTAGATTGTTCCGTCCATGTCCAGAAACACCCGCTGAATTTTCTGCAGCTTTGTCATGAAATTTCTTTCTTGTTTATTGAAATGTTTAGTAAAATATAACATATAATAAACAAAAGTCAAGAAGGTTTAGCGGAAAATCGGAATCTTGTCTGTCGAAAGAATACGACGGAAAAGATTTTTTTTGTGTTTTATATTTGAAATATTATTTCATGTATGATATACTATGGGTGCTAATTGGAGAAAGGAGCTTACAAATGAATGTAAAAGATGCGGTTGTGGTTGTGACCGGCGGATCGGATGGTTACGGATTCGGGATTGCCGGTGTATTGAAGCGGGCAGGTGCGGATGTTCTCATTACCGGGCGCAATGAAGCGAAGCTGAGAGCGGCGGGGGAGAAGCTCGGAGTGCGTACGGTCTGCGGGGACATTGCTTCGCCGTCGGACTGGGACCGGGTGTTTGAAGCTGCCGGTGCGGTGGATGTACTGGTGAACAATGCGGGATTCGGGGGGAAGATCGCGCCTGTGGCGGAGCAGTCCGATGAGGAGATCGTTTCGACGATCATGGGTAATTTAGCCGGGACGATTCTCGGATGCCGTCGGGCCGCCAGGCTCATGAGCGAGCGTGGAAGAGGGACGATCATCAACATTTCGAGTGTCTGCGCGCTGTACGCGTGGCCCGGATGGAGCGTTTACACGGCGGCGAAAGCCGGACTGGCGAAATTTTCCCATGGACTGTATACGGAGCTGCGTCCGTTCGGGGTCCGCGTGACCTGTCTGACGCCTTCGTGGGGGCAGACCGGATTCAATGCCGCCGCCCATATTCAGGGCGCATCGGAGGATCCGGCACTGAGCCGGAAGTGCACCGCTCCGGAGGAACTCGGACAGCTGGTTCTGGAAATTCTGGAGACCCCGGATCATCTGGCAATTCCGGATCTTACGGTTCAGCCGATGATTCAGGATATTTCTCCCATGTGACCGGTGTACAGGCGGAGGCGGCAATGAGACGGCTCACCTGTGATATCTGCGTGGTCGGCGGCGGCAGCGGCGGAATCGGTGCCGCGGTCGGAGCTGCGCGAACCGGAGCTGATGTTCTGCTGATTGAACGCGATTCGTGTCCCGGCGGAACGGTTGTCTCTGCATGGGTTCACAACTGGGAACCGGTCTGCGGGACTTCAGAGCTCTGCCGTCGTCTTTATGAGCGGATGCGCCTTATGCCGGGCGGAGCGGATGCGGATTATTCGCAGTCTCTTTCCCGTCTGAATGTGGAAGGCATCCGGAACCCTCCATTGCCGTTTGAGCCTTGGGCGTTTGTGCGTTCGGTTGAAGCCGAATTTGCGGAAAGCGGAGTCCGGCGGGTCCTCTGCGATACCGTTTTCTGCGGCTGCCGGGTGCATTCCGGGAGAATTGAATCCATCGTTGTGCAGACTCCGTTCGAGATGCTGGAAATCGAGGCTGATTTCTTTCTGGATTCGACCGGGGATATTGTCCTTGCGCGTGCGGCGGGCTGTTCATTTCTCAAGGGGGCGGAGAGTGCGTCCGAATTTCGTGAACCTTCTGCGCCGAATCATGCGGATCCGACGGATCTGAATGCTGCGAACTGGTGTTACCGTGTGCGTCCGGTGGAGTCCGGAGCCGCATTCTGCGGGAAGCGCCTTTCCGAGTATCCCTCCGAGTGTGTCAACCGGTCGAAGTTCTGTGTGACGATGCCGAACGGCGATCTTCTGGTGAATCCCTGCGGAACGACTCTTCTTGATCCGGAACTGGAGGCGGAGGAATATGCGGACCGCGTCCGTTCGGCGCGGGAGATCGCGTATCTCTGCTGGCACTGGGATGCGTTTGCCGGAGGGAAAAAACTCCAGCTTGCCGGATTTGCTCCCCGGATCGGAATTCGGGAAACGTATCGTCTCGCGGCGGTATATGTGACGAATGAAAACGATGTGATCGCCGGGCTGGATTTCCAGCATGATGATGTGATTGCAACCTGCGATCATCCTCTGGACGATCATGCGCACGGACGCTGCCGGGAACTGACGCAGGGATACGGGATTTCCTTCCGTTCGCTGCTGTCGCGGGAGTGCGGGAATCTTCTGGTTGCTTCGCGCGGGTTCGGGGTTTCGCATATTGCGGCGTCGAGCTGCCGTCTGAGCCGGACGATCATGACGCTCGGCGAGGTTGCCGGCCGTGCCGCGGGAATATGTGTGAAACGCCGCTGTCTGCCGTGCGATCTGAAAATTTCCTCGGAACCGTCTCTCCTGAAAGTCAGCCTGAGAAACGGGAAGGGGAGCGGCGGGTGAGATGTTCCGCGCCGCCCGCCGATCTGTTCGTGAATCTGAGGAGGAAAATCAGCCGTTGACGATGTCGTATTTGACGATATCGCCGGGCAGGGTGGAGACATCCGCCCAGATTTTGCGTCCCGGATAGATCGAAGTGTGAATGCCCGTGTGTACGTTCTCTCCGATGATGCTTCCGAACTTGCGCCGTCCGGTGTCGATCAGTTCGCCGCGGACGATGCTGCGGTGATTTTTGCCGTCGTGCCGGAAATTGGACGTGATCGTTCCCGCGCCGAAGTTGGTGTTGGAGCAGACGATGGAGTCGCCGATGTAACTCAGGTGTCCCGCTGCGACCTTATCCATGAAAATGGAATTCTTTACTTCGACTGCCTGTCCCACATGACACTTGTCGCCCAGCGATGTGTATCCGCGGAAGTAGCAGTTCGGCCCGATCTTGCAGTTCTTCCCGATGACCGCGACCCCTTCGATGTAGACCCCGGGCAGAATGACGGAACCTTCGCCGAGGATCAGGGTTCCGTCAATGAAAACGCCTTCGCGGACAGTTCCTTCGATTCTGCTTTCCTTGATTTCCGCGAGCAGTTCCTCGTGAATTTTGAGCAGGTGCCATGGATAGAGAATTTTGAAACTGGTTTCATCGACCGGGATCTTCCGCGCTCCTTCCGGGATGGACTGGTCGCTGTTCAGCCACGCAAGCGGTTTGTCCTCCGTGTCGACGAGGATATAATTTTCCCTGACGGCCGCCAGTTTTGCGAGCAGTTCCTTTGAAGGCCAGAAGGCGAGGGGAGCGGAAAGAATCCGGTTGTCGGAGAAGTCGCTGATTGCCGCCTCCCAGCGCGTGGTGACGATATCATTGACAGTGGTTCCCGCCATTTTCAGGTCTGCAAGAGAACTTTTGCAGCAGAGGGGCGCGAGGGTATCCCGGTTTTCGTTCCGGTAAATGAAGATCATCATTTCAGCAGAGCTCCTGTTTGATGTGATTGCAGAGCCGCTCGATCCATTTGTCTGCGAGTTCCTGCGATTTCGATTCGACGAGGACGCGGATTTTGTTTTCGGTTCCCGAATAGCGGATGACGACCCGTCCGGTTTCCCCGAACTCTTTTTCCGCCTCGGCGATCAGTGCGGGGAGGCCGTTGATTTCGCCGACCGGTTTCTTTTCCCGGACTTTGAAGCTGACGAGATGCTGCGGATACTCCTCCATGAAAGCCGCCATCTCCGCGAGAGTCATGTTTTTTTCTTTCATGAGCTTGAGAACGTGGAGCGCGGAGATGATGCCGTCCCCGGTGGTTGCGTAGTCGAGGAAGATCAGGTGTCCGGACTGTTCTCCGCCGAGGTTGATCTTCTTTTCCTTCATGCGTTCGATGACATAGCGGTCTCCGACCGCGGTGATTTCCACCTCGATCCCCGCTTTTTTCATGGCGGCGATAAGCCCCATGTTGCTCATGCTGGTGACCGCGATGGAATTGGATGCCAGTTTACCTTCCGCCTTGTAGTCGAGGGCGCAGAGTCCGATGATGCGGTCTCCGTTGACCACATTGCCGTTGGAATCGGAGAAGATGACGCGGTCGGCGTCGCCGTCGAGAGAGATGCCGATGTCCGCCTGATGTTTCCGGACCAGTTCGCACATCTGTTCGGGATGGGTGGCGCCGCAGTTTTCGTTGATGTTTGTTCCATTCGGAGTGACGGAAACGGGGATGACCTCGACTCCAAGCTCCTTCAGGATCAGAGGTGCGATATAATAGGCGGCACCGTTGGCACAGTCGAGAACCGCTTTGATTCCTTTCAGGCTTCTGCTGTGGATGGAGCTTTTGGCAAATTCAATGTATCTGCCGCGGGCGTCTTCGATGCGGTACGCCTTGCCGATTTTCGACGGAGGCAGGGTGGAGGTGTCTTCCTTCATCAGCTGTTCGATGCGGTCTTCGACCTCGTCGGGAAGTTTGAATCCGTCGGCGCTGAAGATCTTGATGCCGTTGTCGTCGGAGGGGTTGTGCGACGCGGTGATCATGACCCCGACATCCGCACCCATGGAGCGGACCAGATGCGCGACCGCGGGAGTCGGCATCGGACCGATTTCAAGCACATCCATTCCCATGCTGAGCATGCCGCTGGTAAGAGCCGTTTCCAGCATATATCCGGAAAGTCTGGTGTCCTTGCCGATGACGGCTTTTGCCGTACCGTTTTCTCTCGCGTAGATCCGGGCGACCGCCTTGCCTACCTTCAATGCAATTTCCGGGGTTATGGGATAAGTATTCGCTTTGCCGCGGATTCCGTCTGTTCCGAATAATCTTGCCATCTGTTGAATACTCCTTAATTTACTATAAGAAACTGATCTTAATAAAATAACATGGAAATATGCGAAAACAAGTTACGCAAACTTTATTTTTTGGCAATGTTCAGAACGGCAATGAGGCTAAAAACGTTTTTTCCGTTTCAGAAAACACATTTCATTGCAGCGGGGACAGCGTGTGATGTTGGCGCTGTCGTCTTTGGCAAGGAAGGAGAGATGGCAGCGGGAGCAGATGTAGAGGTGCTCTTTTGCGATGGTCCAGTCCACCGAGGAGCGTTTGCGCTCATCCCGGAACCAGAGATAGGCAAGAATGATGATCCAGAAGGAAATATAGACGGAAAAGAATTGACCGAATGTCAGCGGAATCATTTTTGAGATGACCTCCCTCTGCCGGCGGTGCCCCAGTCGACAATGATGTATTTCAGTTTTTCCGGGAGCGCGGCGTTTTCCGTTCTTCCCGCGTAGGCGGCAAGTGCGCCGGATGCCCGCATGTCAAGTTCCGGACAGCCGGAGGAGCGGCCTACTTTGATCATCGGCGGCATTTCCGGAGTCGTGCCGCGGGAAAGAAGAAGAACCGTTGAGCGTTCCGGCTTGTTCTTGATGATCAGACTGCGGATTTTTTCCTGATCGGAGAAGAGATTGCCGAGATCGGTGCCGTCAGCGGCGGTCCATTTTGGAAATGTTTGTTTCCGTTCCCGCGTTCCGGTTTCAGGAAGTGTCAGAGGAAAGGGCATCCGGAGAGCCAGCGGCTGAAGCAGGGTTCCCATGGATCTGGGGATGAAATCATAATGGTTTTCCGGGAATGCGGTCTGAGTGGTCAGGGAGAGCTGCATCGGCGCAGGGGCGTCATCCGCTTCCAGCGGCGATTTGCGGATTTTCTGGCTGGCGGAAAATCCGGAATCGTAATCCGGTTTTGCAAAGAGAGTTGGATCGCCGAATTTCAGCCAGTAATAAAGATCGAACGGGTCGTACTGTGCGGAAGGCTCCTTGTTGAGCATGACGGTAAAGCGGCGGTCCGTCTGTTCCTTTTCCGGAACGCTTTTCACCGGAGTGAAGATGAACATCGGCAGAAAGTGAAGCAGGACGGCTATCAAAAAGGCAGCCGCGAGGATTCGAAGTTTTCCTTCTTCTCCAGGTCTGGATCTGTCTGAGCCGGAAGCTGCCGCATTCATGTTCTACTCCGCATCGAAGAAACGGACAGAGCCCGCACGGGAAGCGGGAGGTGTTGTAAGGAGAAAGACGTTGATTTTCAGGTCTTCCGCCAGTGACATGATCCGGGCGACCGTTCCGTATTCCGCCGAGGCATCTGCCCGGAGAATGATTGTGGTTCTGTCCTGAGAGGTCATGGCCAGTTCCAGCAGTTTTGTCTTCAGTTTCGCCATATCGGAGATTTCGATGTCGTTAAGGAAGATTCTGCCGCCCTTGTTGATCGTTATGATGATTTTTTTCGCACCGAAACTGCTTCTTACCTGTATTTCAGGCAGATCCACAGGAATCCCGGATACCTGCACGAATGAGCTTCCGATCATGAAAAAGATCAGCAGAAGGAAAAACAGACAGAGGAACGGAATCAGATCCGGGCATCCCTGATGAATTTTAAGCCTTGTTTGTATTTTCATCCTGTTTTCGAATTTCATCATTTCTGGACGCCTTGTGATGTTTGAAGAAGTAAAGAATTTCCGAAGAAGCTTTTTCCATTTCCACGCAGAACGACTGAATTCTGGAAACCAGATAATTATAGGCAATATGGCAGATTACCGCGACGATCAGTCCTGCCGTTGTTGTTGCGAGCGCCTGGTAGATGCCGCCGGAAAGATCCGCCAGCGTCAGAGAGATCCCCTGTTTCGCCTGAATCGCATCGAAAGCGTCCGCCATGCCGACCACGGTTCCCAGAAGTCCGAGGAGGGGCGCAATATAGGAGATTGTCGCAAGAATGTTCAGATGCGATTCCAGACGCGGAACTTCAACGATGGAGGCGTCTTCGATCGACTGCCGGACATCATCATCGTTCTGATACGCCTGGATCGCCGCTGTGAGCAGTCTTGCCACAGGACCGGGCGTATGGTCGCAGAGCGTGATGGCTTCGATCATTCCGTCGCGTTTCAGCACATTGATCAGACCGTTGACCAGTTCCCGCACATTTACCTGCGCCCGGTGGAACTGAAACCATTTTTCCACAAATATAAACATCGCCACGATACTGCATCCGACGATGATGAACATCACCGGACCGCCGTTTTTGATCATAGAAAGATATTCCATAGATTTTATCCTTGTTCTTTTCAGGGTTTGTATTTCAATTTTTCCAGTTTCAGAATTCTTTCGTCGATGAATTCCGGCTCCATCAGATCCAGATCCGCCAGTTTCTGCAGAGCGGAGACCGCGGCTTCCACATGAGGTTTCAGCGGACGTTTTTCCGCCATGGCTGCGATTGCTTCCGCCGCTTTGGTTCCCCACAGCACGGTAGCCGAAGCCGCCTGCGGATTCAAGTGGTAGACGGCGTTTTTATAGCGCTCCAGCGCGTTGTCATCGTTGCCGAGAAGTTCCTCGCAGCGGCCGCTTTTGTAATATGTCATAGCCCGCACGGATTCGGGAATGCCGTTTTTTGCCAGAATCTGATTGTAGTTTGCGAGTGCCTCGCTGTAAAGCGTGTGGTCGTTTTTTACAGATGCCCGGGTAAAGAGGGTGTCTGCGATGGAGCCGATGGCCGCCACTTCCAGGGCAGGATCCGGATGACGTTCCAGCGCTTTGGTGTAAAAATGAAGCGCTCGTTCATAATCGCCGTTTTTCCGCAGAATATCGGCGTTCAGATAATAGACTTCCGGAAGGGCCGGGACGTTCGGATAACGGGAATAGAGCTGATCCAGCAGACTCAACGCCGCCGCATTTTCACCCGATTTGAATGCAAGCAGGGCTTTTTCCAGAAGGACTTTCGCCTTCAGCGGATCGGATTTTACCCGTTTCAGCAGATCATCAAGAACGGCGTTTGCGCGGGGGGCTGACCCGGAATCCGCGTAATGAGCGGCCAGATTGAACAGCGCGTCGATGGCATATCTGGTATTGGGATATTTGTCGACCAGCAGCCATGTCTCCCGTTCCGCGAGAATTTCATCGCCTCTGGATTGGAAGGAATAG
>CALXMJ010000425.1 GCA_944389445.1 uncultured Victivallales bacterium
CTCCTGCTCCCAATATTCACGACTTCGTCTTTCGCGTTCCATACGTTACCTCCAGATTTGAGTTCCAGAGGCAATTTATTACAACTTTTAGACGATTTCCAGATGGGCTTCACTAGTGGCATACGTACAGGCGATACGCGCCGTCCCGAGACGATTCAGCAGCTGATGCGCCTTGTAGGCCGGTTTGCGCAGGGAATGCAGAGTCAGCATTCCGTAATGATTGCAGAATTCCGACGGGGTATAACCGCACTGGTCGTAAACATCGCTGAGGCACCAGAGGGAGAACTGGTCCGCCTCCTGAGAAACCTCCGCCATCGTTTTGATGATATAGGCTGCCTCCACGGGTGTTTCCCGGTATGGATCATAAGGTCTGGATGTTCGTCCCCATTCGTTCCAGTGAATTTCTCCGGAGAAGCCAAGCGAGTCGGTCAGTTTCCGGACTCCCCGGATGACTCCGGAAAGAAAATGCGGGGATCCTTCCGCCCGGTCACATTCCGCCCCTTCGAAAGGAATGTATTTTCTGGATTTTGCATCCGTATTGTAAACATGAGTTGTCAGGATATCCGGCAGGCAGTGGTTCTGCCGGGAGAAGCGCAGGAATTCTTCGATCCAGTCCGCTCTTGCCGTGGATGGTCCGCAGACCCGGAATGCGGAATCTGTTTGTTTGATGCTCTGCCGGGTCGTTTCCCAGAAGCGGAACCAAGATTCTCTGGAGCCCGCCCAGAAGTATTCTTCCAGATTCGGCTCGTTCCAGATTTCATAAAGCCAGGAACGCATTTCCGCTTTTCCGTACCGGCTCTGGAAATGATTCAGCACTTCGCGGAGAAATGCGCTCCATTTTCCGAGATCCCGTGGAGGAGAGATGGTCGCCCCCCAGCATTTGCGGTTCCCGTCGGCAAACTCTTCCGGCATGAAACACGGAATGAGAACCGGTTTCAACCCCGCGTCCAGAATGCTGTCGATGCAGTAATCCACTACGGAATAGTTGATCCGTTTCTGTTTTTCCGGCAGAGTCGCTTCGACCGGACTGTAATCCAGAATTTTCAGTTCGGAGGCAAACATGCCGATGGCTCTTACATGAGTCATTCCGAGTTCGCTCCGGGCAAGAGCCAGCTGGCTCTGTACATCTCCCCGGACAAACCATTTGAACTGGTCGATATTTCCGATGGATTTCCATGTGTGTCTGAATGGCTTTCCCGGCAGATTCCATGCCGGTTTCAAGTACAAATGTTTCATCGTTGTCTGATCTCTTTTCCGTGTGTTATCGAATCAGGAGTGTTCCGTATTCCTTGGGATCCTTCGAGTTCGTGATTCCTCCGAAGAGGCGGAGTCCGTGACGTTTGCCAACAGGGTCTCTGTCGTTGATCGCGGCGGCGAATCCGATGGCGGAGCCGCGTTCCGGGGCCCGGGAGAGTCCCAGAGTCCGCCACGGGAAGAAGATGCGGTAATGCGTTACACCGTTTGCCCGGGTGATTTTCGCATCGACTCCTTCCGGGATTCCCGGGGCGAGATTTCCTCCGTGAGCTCTCCAGCGGAAGGCAAGGCTGCGTCCGTCTTTCCCGAGTCCGAATCCGTATTCAAAGATCCGGTGCCCGTTGAAACTCTGGACCATGTTGTTGATGGTCCACGGTTTGCCGGCATCGACATCGAAGGCAAGCTGAATGCTGTCGTCCATCCAGAGATCCCCCGCGTTGCGGTTCTGGATATGATGATCGTCTCTGACATCCAGATGAATGAAGAGTCCTTTTGCGTTCCATGCGGTTCTGAGTTTTCCGGAACACTCTTCCGGTTTGTACGGATCGGGGATTTCCCCGGCAAGCTCTCCGAACCGGAGCCAGTCATTCGTGGAAAGCCAGGGGATTCCCGTAAAATCATTCTTCCGCACTTCATGACATGGCTGAATCAGGAAACTGAAGTCCTTTTTCAGCGGATGAAGGCGTCCGTTGACCGGATAACTGACGACCGCTTCTCCCCGGAACCATTTCCCCGGCAGAACCTCTTTTTCTGAAAGGGGGAAAAAGAATTCTTTCGGTTTTCCTGCATTCATGGCTCCGAGTTTCATCGTTTTCTTCTGCCGTCCGTGAACCTGCCATGAGACCGTTCCCCCGGCGGCTATCCCGCGTTTCGCCTCGCAGACGACCCGAATGCCGGGTTTGCCCGCATCCTTCGGCCAGACAAGCTCAATTCCCGGGATGGAGACCGGATCGACCACATCGAAATGGATTCCGGAGATCATGCCCGTTTTTTCCCGTACAAAAACCGTGTAGTCGCCGAACGGAATTTTTTCCGGGATGAAAACCGTTCCATTCACGACTTTCAGCGGAGCGGGAACCAGAAACAGCGCTGCTCCGTCGGTGTTCAAACGTTCCGTGGAACCGGGGCTGGTACGTCGGACCGGCTGAATCCGGAGGTTGTTCCACAGGGTCATGTCATCCGTTTCAAGGAAGACGGGGCTTTCGGTCAGTTTCATCATGGAGCCGGAGGGGAAGGGGGAGAGTTTGCGTCCCATCATATCGGTCATTGATGTAATGTTCGCGGGTGCGGGGAAGAGTCCTTTGCCGTCCGTGGACCATGCGATTACCAGCAGTCCGCCCTCCGGCCGTTTATGCAGGACCAGGTGCGTTGTTTCCGATGCCTTGATCCAGCGTCCGGAGGTACCGAACGGAGTCAGCGTTTTGATCGCCTTGGCGATTGCTGCGTAAGACGGTTTCGGACTCATATCACGGCGGAGAAGGGAGAAACCGTGTTCCCCCTCGTTTTTCGGAAGATACCATCCGGCGAAATAGACGGCGGAGGCGATTCCGGTTGTCGAAAGCAGGGCGAAGGAGCGGGAGACATACCGCGCCTGCGTCAGTTCGTCGACATGGGTCTGCCAGGTGCCGGGCAGAGTCGTCCAGCCGAATTCCGTGAAATGAACCGGTATATCGCCTTTTCCGATGGAGCGGAGATACTCCATGTAGCGGATGATATCGTCCATGAACTTCCCTTCCGGTGCGGTTCCCCACACATAGGGATGAGCACTGACGCCGTCGAGATCGTTGAGGAGTCCGAGGTCTACCAGTCGTTTCAGATACGGAACGCTGACATTGGATGCCGCCGGACCGAACACTTTCGCTCCCGGCGCACCCGCACGGA
Source organism: uncultured Victivallales bacterium (assembly GCA_944389445.1). Taxonomy (GTDB): domain Bacteria; phylum Verrucomicrobiota; class Lentisphaeria; order Victivallales; family UBA1829; genus UBA1829. The sequence goes on from CALXMJ010000425.1 coordinate 3,136, forward strand.
TCGCCTTCGCCGCGACGGAGTGGAGTTTGACCAGTTCCTCATCGGTTCCGCGCCAGGAGTTGTTGATTTCATTGAAGACGGAGAACGCCTCCTCCTTTGCCCGGTACGAGTGGACTTCCGCCCATGCTTTCACAACATCGTAAAAGCCTTTCCAGTCGGCGGGAGCGCATTTGATTCCGCGTTTTTTCGGATCGGCGATCCAGTCCGGAAAGTTGCCGCCGAAGACATGGTGATAGGCGATTTTCGACCTCTTCCATTCCTCGTATTCCTTGCGTTCCCAGTCCGGCATGTGCCCGGTGACTTTGCCGTCGGCTCCGCGCTTGTAGAGATTGATGTTCCAGATGTGCCAGTACCAGCGGCATCCGGCGTAGAGAGCAAGGTCTTCCGGCATGGAGATCGGAGAAAAGCCGTACTTCGAATTGCGGTGAATTTCCTCCGGCAGGGCAGGGCCGACCACGGCGGCAGCAGCCTTTGAGACGATTCGGGAGCCGTCCCTGTATTCGACTTCCGCTTCGGCTTCATACCATCCCTTTTCCGCAAGCGGAAGGCGGAGCGTGGATGCATCCCGGATGGATTGTTCCAGAATGGTTTTGCCTGTCTCATTTTTCAGCGTGATCCGTCCGCTCCGGATATCGCCGGGGGCGATTGAGACCTTCAGTTCCCCGGAATCAAGCGGGACGATGTTGGCTTTCCAGCCGGTGGTGAGAAGATGACGCTTCTCTTCCGAAACGCTCAGTTCGGCTTTTTTCAGAAGAAGGGAGGCTTTTCCGGATTTTGAGCGGAGAAAAAAGAAGAGACGGATATCCGAATCGATATTTTCCGGAAGATCGGCCGTGAATGTGAGATCACGGCATCGGGTACCGCCGCCCGGGATGGCTCCGTCGATTCCGCTCCTGCCGTCGGGAGAGCGGAGGACGAGCCAGCCGGCGGGAATCCGTTTCCGGGAGAAGATGATCCGGACCGAGGCATTGTCTTCCTTCCGGAGTGGTCCGAGAGCGGATAGCCGCAGAGTCAGTTTGCGTTTTACCGCGAAAGGTCCGGCATCGGGAATCCTGGAAAGGGGCGCATAGAGAACATTTTCGGAACCATCGCGCAGAGTCGTTTCAAAGCGGAGAAGAGGGGCTCCGTTTTCCCGGATCAGGGAACAGGAGGTCTGCGGTTTTTTCCGTTCGATCACCCATCCGGCTGTTTTTCCGGAGCGGAAATTTATCTGCTGAAACGGCGGTGTTTCAGCAGAGAGCGCTTGCAGCGTCAGAATGAGAGTCAGCGTTCCGGTGGAAAAAGAGAGGAAAAGAGCTTTTGCGTTCATGAAAATACATATCCTTTGGACTTAATATTGCAGCTGAAAATCCCACTAGTTGTATTTGCAGGCGGGATTGGTGTTCTGATCGATGTCAAAACTGCGGACGGAAGAGGAATGTCCGTCCATCCAGGCAATGGAGGGCCTCATGCCGTGCCGGAATTCCCCGTACCATCTCTGATAGCCCCAGGTTTCGGAACGGACCATGAAGCGGTCCGCTGTGAGAGAGTCTTTGCTGTCTACACTGTCGGCAAAGCCGATGACGATGGAGGGCTTTTTCAGTTTCGAAGAGCGGGTGAATTTGTTCTCCGGAGGCCAGACCCCGTAACTTCCGCCTCCGATGGAGATATTCAAGCCGTAAGACTGGCATTTCGGGCCATCTTTTTCCGTGTACGGAGCCTCCGGACAGGCAAAGAAGATTTTGACCGGCATATAGAGATCCAGTCCGCTGGTCGCATGATAGAGACCGGTCGCATTGTTGCCTTCCAGATTGCACCAGCTGTAGATGGTCGGAAACCATCCGTTGTTGTCATCCACATACATCTGCATGGAGGTTCCGAGCTGTTTCGTATTGCTGATGCAGCGGATGGCATTGGCTTTCTGTCTCGCTTTGTTCAGAGCAGGAAGAAGCAGAGCGGCAAGAATTGCAATAATTGCTATTACGATCAAAAGTTCAATCAATGTAAAATTTGTCCGTATGCTGTTGCTGCTTTTTTCGATCTGTCTGTTTTTCGCGGGGACATCTGTGTTGTTCTTTTTTTGTTCTGTCATGGTTGTAACCATCCTTTTTATATTTGAATTTGTAAATGGCAGGATCAGTTTTCCCGGACAAGCAGCGGACATTCCATTTTTCGGACAGGATTGTCCGGGTGTTTTCCTTTGATGAGAGAAGAGAGAAGATCAAACGCTTCCCGGAGCAGCCGTTCATAATCCAGAGTACAGACTGTCATCTGCGGATAGTGTGACGTTGCATAATGCAGACTGCAAAGACGGCAGGTTACGGAAACCTGTTTCGGAACATCGATTCCCAGTTTCAGCAGATGAAGAATCAGTGCCGTTGCGTACCCCGGAGTCTGACAGATGACGGCATCCGCGGGATTTGGACGGTTCAGGAACAGTTTTTCCGTTGCCAGAACCAGATCATCCTGAAAATTTCTTCCGAATGAGTTGACATAGATCAGCGATGGATCAAGAGGGATGCCGTTTGCTTTTATGGAGTCGAAAAAGCCGCGTCTGCCTTCTGTTGTTGTAATGAAACGGTTTTCTTCTCCGTCGAGATACGCGATTCTCTTTCTTCCTGCGCGGAGCAGATAGGTGACAAGTTTGGCAACGCAGTCCGCATGATCCGGGAAAATGGCGGCGGATCCGTTCGGTTCATTCACCTGTACGAAAGGAACATGTGTTTCCGTGATCCGTTTCATAGTTTGCGGGCCGAAATAGCCGCAGAGAACAATTCCGGCCATTTGAGCATCCTGGAATAAGACCGGGAGGCTCCCGTCGTTGAAGAAATTGAAGCGTTCCACCCGGGATTCGCAGTTTCTGCGGAAACAGTTCTCCAGAAATTCCGCAATCAGTTCGAGTTCGGATGGAAGACCGTCCGAATAGCCTGAAACGACAAGTCCGATTCGGTTTTTCGTTCCTGTTTTCAATGCTGCGGCCACAGAATTGCGCGTATAGCCTCTGTTTTTTGCAAGTTCCAGAATGCGGGAACGCGTCTGAATGGAAACTCCCTGCAATCCGTTCAATGCGCAGGATACGGTGAATACAGAAACTCCCGCTTCCCGTGCCAAATCCTTGATCGTGACAGCCATTCTATCTCTTCTTCCTAATCGTTTATGTTTCTTTTTAATTATAGCATATTGTGTGAAATCTGTCAAGAGGCCTTTCAAAAGAAAAAATGGAAATTATGGAGGAAAATGCTTGTAAAGGGAATTCGTTTTTGCATGTGAGAACTTTTTCCTATAAAAACAGGGAATTCGAAAATGCAAAAAAAAATGATTCAGCATTTGACAAAACTCTATTTTGGTGTATAGTACAGGATACTCCATTAAGTTTGAGTATTTTATTGCGGGGTAGAGCAGAGGTAGCTCATCAGGCTCATAACCTGGAGGTCGTCGGTTCGATTCCGGCCCCCGCTACCAATTGAAATTTCAGCCGTCCGAGTGACGGCTTTCTTTTTGCCCGGATTTCCCCTTGCACAGCAGACATTTGCAAATCTTTCACAGTCTCTACATCCCCCCGGCAGACCGTCAAAACCCATCGAAAACGTCTCTCCGTCTCCGTTTTCTCTTTTTGGAGAAGGACTTGGTCCTTCTTTGTAACTCCTTGAATATCATCATAAACTCGTTTTCTTGTTTAACCGTGCTACTTGATAACCATTTTTCACTAAAACGCAACTTTGAGACTTGACCTTTAAAAACAAAAAAATCCCGACAGCCACTCAATGCTGAATGACAACCGGGATTTGCGGTATTACTCCATGCCAAACTGTTTCCGTTGTTCCTGCCAGTCATCGGGGATGCCGGTGACCAGTTTTGCGAAGGTCAGTGTGTCCGGGGCTGTGCCGTTGAATATTGCCGTCACAATGTCCGGGGCAAGGTTGACCAATGAAAGCGTTCTGGCTACGGCGGAGCGGTCGATTTTTACGGCATTG
>CALXMJ010000426.1 GCA_944389445.1 uncultured Victivallales bacterium
TGAGCTGAGACTCATCCAGAGTGCATCTGGTGGTCGCCAGCGCAATGATTTCTTCAAGTACAGCCTTTTTTGTAGTGCCTTCAAGAACCAGGATACAATTTGTGTCTAGATACTTCAGAAATTCCGCCTTCATTTTTTCAACCTTTCGTTAGCGTTTGATCTGGATAACCTGAAAAGAACTTTAGCATTTTTTTCTTTTTTTTCAAATGAGTGAATTGCAATATTTTCTGAAAACTGAATATTTTTTTCCATTTCTGAACTTGAAAATAACAGAAACAGGATTACATTAAAGCTCCATTGGAATGCCAGTCTAGCTCAGTCGGTAGAGCAGCTCATTCGTAATGAGCAGGTCATCGGTTCAAGTCCGATGACTGGCTCCATTTTTTTTTGTCCTGAATTCCAGAATCCATCCAAAGGATGCATGCTTGATAAAACGATCCGGACCGCATTCAGCGGAATTGAAGCAGCAGGAAAACCGGTATGATTCAGAAACCTTACGGCGCTTATGAAACCGAGGAACGCCTCGTCAAACCATATCATCTTCCGGATCCGCTGCGCAACAGCGACGGTACCGGAGTCAGGACCCCTCAGGAATGGATGAATTTCCGCAGACCCGAACTTCTCAATCTCTTCAAACGGGAGGAATACGGTGAAATTCTGCCTCGTCCGGCGCATCTCTCCTTCCGCGTCCTTTCGGTCAAGGAAGACGCTCTGGAAAACACGGCGGTTCGGAAAGAAATTCGTCTGGATTTTGCTTCGGCAAAGGGGAAAACACATTCCGTTGTTCTGCTTCTCTATCTGCCGAAAGATGCTGAAGCACCCGTCCCGGCGTTTCTCGGCTTGAACTTCAACGGCAATCACACCACCACGGATGAGCCGGACGTGATCCCGACCGGATACCGGACTCCGGGCGCACTCGCGGAGGAAACGCGCGGTCTTCAAACGGACTGCTGGTGTTTCCGCGAAGTCATCCGGCGCGGCTATGCGTCCGCCACTCTGTGCTATCACGATCTCTTTCCCGATATTGCCGGTTCCATCCCGAACAGCGTATTCCGTCTCTTCCTGGAGGAAGCGGAATACGAAGCCGTCGGGACGACCTATTCCGTGATCGGTGCATGGGCATGGGGGCTGAGCCGCGCTATGGATTATCTGGAAACGGAACCTGCCGTGGACAGATCAAAGGTCATGCTGCACGGACATTCCCGCCTCGGGAAAACCGCACTTTGGGCGGGAGCGGTCGACCGTCGTTTCGCGATGGTCATTGCCAACGAATCCGGCTGCGGGGGCGCCGCTCTCCATAAACGCAAATTCGGAGAAAATATCTCTCAGCATTTCGACTATCACCGGGATCTCGGCATTCCGGTCTGGTTTGTGGACGCCTGCCGGAAGTACATCTGGAAGGAGGAGATGCCGTTCGACCAGCACGAACTGCTCGCGCTGATCGCGCCGCGTCCGCTCTGCATCGGCACGGCAGAACTGGATGCGCCGGCCGATCCTTACGGGGAATTTCTTTCCTGCGTCAATGCTTCGCCGGTCTATGAACTCTTCGGATCGCGTCCTTTCCCCGGCGGAAAGATGATTCCTCCGGACACATGGATCTCCTCCGGCAGCATTCATTTTCATCACCGGACCGGCGATCACGATCAAACCCCATGGGACTGGGCCCGCTATCTCGACGCCGCCGACCTCCACTGGAAACAATCCGGAACAATCCGGCATTGACCACAACCGGATTTGCCACTCTTTTCCGGGAACCCCGGGTCATCTTCTCCAGAACGAAGGCATCAGAACCACAAGCAGTGTATAGAGCTCAAGACGCCCGATCACCATTGCAAAGGAAAGCAGGAACTTTGCCGGAGCGCTCATCCAGCCGAACGTCGCTGCGGGCCCCACCTGATTCATTCCGGGCCCGATGTTGCTGATGCAGGCGATGGATGCGCTCAGCGCTGTTGTAAAATCCATCTCGCAGAAAAACGGCAGGATCAGCGCCACGGCGAAAAAGATTCCCATATACAAAAAGACAAACGCCAGAGTCTTGTTGATCGTCGCCTGCGGAAGCCGTTCCCCGTTGAGGCGGATATCCGGGATGGAACGCGGAAAAATGCAGCGGCGGATCTCCGATACCGCGTGTTTTCCCAGCAGCAGCGCACGGACGCATTTGATTCCGCCTGCGGTCGATCCCGCACAACCGCCGATGAACATCAGAAAGAAAAGAATCATCACGATCCCGGCGGGCCAGAGATTGTAATCCGCCGTCGAAAATCCGGTGGAAGTCACAATGGAAACCACCTGAAATGCCGTATAACGGAGCGCAGCAGAAATCGTATTCGGTTCGCTTGCACCGGTCAGGGAAACAATCTCATGATGTTCCGACCAGAGAAGCAGGGTTGAAAATCCCACTGCCGACAGGACAACCATCAGGAAAAATTTAAACTCCTCATCCTGAAAATAAATCAGCCACCGCTTTGTAATCACAGCCTTGATCGAGAGCGCGAAGTTGCACGCGGAAAGAAACATGAAAATCACAATCACCCATTGAATGAACGGACTCGAGTAATAGGCGATGCTCGCGTTTTTTGTGGAAAATCCGCCGGTCGCGATCGTGCAGAAAGAGTGGCAGACCGAATCGAACAGATTCATCCCCCCCGCATACAGAAGCAGAGTTTCCATCACGGTCAGCGCAACAAATACAAGCCAGAGGATTTTGGCGGAACTGGCGATGCGCGGAGTGAGCTGGTCGGAATTCGTCTTGAGCCCCGGCACCTCGGCATTGTAAAGCTGAGTCGTTCCGCCGACTCCGAGAAAAGGCAGAATCACCAGCGCAAACACCACAATTCCCATGCCGCCCAGCCAGACAATCAGGCTCCGCCAGAACAGCAGACAGTACGGCAGGCTCTCCACTCCATTCGGCAGCGTTGTGCCGTTCCGCAGAATCAGTCGGGAATCAATCACCGATGCTCCGGTCGTTGTAAAACCGGATGCGGTCTCAAACACGGCATCCGCGATCCGGAAATCACTGATGACAATAAAAGGAAGCGCTCCGAAAACCAGCGCCGCCAGCCATCCGAACGAGACTGTGGCAAAACCTTCGCGCACACCGGAACGCAGACGCTTTCCATGCATGCTCCGGGAAAAAAAAGCACAGCCGATACCAAGAAGAGTGGTAATGCATCCGCAAAGAGCCATCAGCCATACGGGCCGGTCCGGATCGTTCATCAGAATGCCGACCGGAACGCAGACGAACATCGAAAATCCCAGAAATGTAACCAGAATGGATACCAGATGAACAACGGTTCGCAGATTCATGAGCGCTCTCAGTCGGGAAACAGGGGTTCAAGATCTTTTTTGCTTTCGGGAGTGACGATCGTCACCACGGTATCCTCCGGTTCCAGAACGGTGGTCCCCGAAGCGGTCAGGACATCAAATCCGCGGAAAATCAAGGCGAATACAGCGGATGGCGGCAGATTGCATTCCCGGATCTCTTTTCCGGCAAGCGGAGAATGTCTGGAAATGCGGAACTCCGTCAGATGGGCATGGAAGCGCTGGAGCTTTGCGTCGATCCGCATGGTGCCGGTTTCGATCATGCGGAGAACCGTATTGACGGAAACAAGGGTCGAGCTGATGCCGCAGTCAATCGCCTCCATCGCCGGAACAATGCGGATGTATTCGGGTTTGTGCGTGATTGCGATCACCTTTTTCGCACCGCGGCGCTTCGCCATGATACAGGCGAGAATGTTCTGCTCATCGTCGTCAGCCGCGCTGATGAAGGCATCGCAGTTTTCGATTCCGGCTTCCTCCATGACCTCCTCATCGGTAGGATCGCCGTTGATGACGAGGAATCCGGCAGGCAGGGCATCCAGAAGCCCTTCCCCTTTTTTGTGGTTCTTTTCAATGAAACGCAGCTCAATGCCTGAGGAGCGGAGCTTTTCCGCAAGCATCATTCCCGTTTCCGTTGCTCCGGAAATGATGACGCGCCCGAGTTTGCGATGCTCCGGCGGAGAAACAAGTTCCACAAATTTCTGAACGTTGTCCCGGTGCCCGGCAACATACACTTTATCCCCGGGAACAAGCAGTGTGTCGCCATGCGGAATCAGGAAATGACGGTCGCGGACGATAGCGGCGAAACGGACCGTGCTCAACAGGTCCGCCACGGGAATATCCTTGAGCCTGGTCCCCGCAAGAATGGAACTGGGCGTAATCGAAATGACCTCCATCAGCGCGTTCGGATTCGTAAACTGGATCTTTTCCAGGCAGATTGGATTCTCCAGGATATCGCAGATCTTCCGAACGCACTGTTCCGGCGGGGAGAACGCACGCCAGATGCCAAAGAAGTCGGGAGTAATGCCGTCCGCCGGAGAAAAACAGTCAAGGGAATAAAAACGGCAGATGGTCTTTTTGACCCCGAATTTGCTGGCGATGCGGCAGGCGATGATATTCGCCGCTTCGTCCCCGCTGACCGCAAGGAGCGCATCCGCGTTCGCGACTCCGCCCTGTTTCAAGACGGAAACATCGGAACAGGAGCCCTCTATAACCATCAGGTCGAGCTTCTCTTTAAGATGTTCAAAATGCTCACTGGAGCTGTCGATAACGACGACGTCATGATCTTCCGCGCAAAGTGTCGCCGCCAGAAGCTGTCCCAGTTCACCCGCTCCGATGATAATGATCTTCATAATGCCCCGTTTCTATTGTTTCGGCGGAAAATCGAATTCTTTTTCGAGAAGAGCGGCAATGACGGCACAGGCATTTTCCTCATCGTTCCCGCTCGCTTGAAGAACGGCTTTGTCCCCCTGCTGGAGTCCCAGGGAAAGAAGTTCCAAAATACTGTGCATACCAGTGGTTCCGCTCTCGGCGATCAGTTTGAACTCCGTTCCGGGAAACTTATCGACTTCTGCCATGATGACGCTGGACGGACGGCAGTGTATTCCGGCCCTGTTTTTAATCTCAACCGTTTTCTCAACCATGTCACGCTCCCATAAAAAAAGTATCTCATAATATAACCTCTCAACAGCATTCTTTCAACCGAAAAGGCCCTGAAACTGCGGAGAAACTCCTTCGGAAAGATTCTCTGATCGGCACAGAAACCGTGTTTTTTCCTTTGCCGTCCGCATTTGCCCCTTGATTTTTTCCATTTCGGCTCTATTGTTTCAGTTTACGCTGAATTTCATTTCAGAGCAGGAAAATCTTATGAATGAATTGCTGATTCAATTTTTTGTAAAGAACAACAAAGACATAACATCGCCGCCGGTCCGGACCGCCTACGGAATCCTGACCGGATGGGTGGGAATCCTATCCAATCTTGTGCTCTGTCTGGTGAAACTTGGCATCGGCATCTTCAGCGGCAGTATTGCCATTTCAGCCGACGCGGTCAACAATCTTTCAGACGCGGGCTCCTCCGCGATCACGCTGATCGGATTCAAGATGGCGGCAAAACCGGCGGACGATGAACATCCGTTCGGACATGGCCGGATCGAATATGTGGCGGGACTCGTCGTGGCGATCATCATTGTCGCAGTCGGACTCAATTTCCTGAAAACCTCGTTCGAACGGATCCTTCATCCGGCCGAAATCACGATCACAACAACCGCTCTGCTGATCCTTCTGCTGACCCTTCCCGTCAAACTGTGGATGTTTTTCTTTTACCGGAAAGTTGCGCGCCGCATCGGTTCCGAAACCATTCACGCGGTGGCATTCGACAGTCTGAGCGACATTCTCACAACCTCGCTGGTGATCCTCTCCCTGATCGTTTCGCGTTTCACCGACCTGCCCGTGGACGGCTGCGCCGGACTTCTGGTTGCTCTTTTCATTGTGATCGGCGGACTCAAGGTTATCCGGGAGATTATCAACCCGCTTCTGGGGGAATGCCCGGACCACCGTCTTGTCGACGCCTTGAAGGAACAGCTCCTGAAATGCGAGGGCATCAAAGGCGTACACGACATCATTCTGCACAATTACGGACCGAACCGCTATTTCGCAACGGCGCACGCGGAGGTCAGTCCGGACGCGAACGCGGTCTATCTGCATGACATTCTGGAAGCGGCGGAAGTGAAAATCGCGCAAAGTCTCCCGATCCGTCTGCTTCTGCACTGCGATCCGTTCAGCAGCCAGAATCCTGAACTGAAACTCTGGAGAACCCGGACTGAAGACATCATTGGCACCCTTGACCCGAACATGCA
>CALXMJ010000427.1 GCA_944389445.1 uncultured Victivallales bacterium
CAGGAGCGCCTTCATTCCGAGTTCCTTTTTACAGAACTCAATCATTTCCCGATAGAATTCGCTCTGCCGGCTGTACAGAAAGGCAAGAAAATCGCGGTTCAGAAGATTGGCGGAAGGATTCAGCGAGGGGGTGTTTCTGCATTTTTCCCGAAACGCTCTGGTCCACTCATCCTGAGCGTAACTCCAGTAGTAGGAGAGATTGTCCTCGTTGACAAGGTTGATCGAGATCAGTGCCGGATCTTCCGCGAGCGTCAGTCCTGTATACGGATTTTTTTTCAGGAAGACCCTCCGGCAGAACTCCTTGAGATTTTCCCTGTGGTTCCGGCTCAGGGGAAGGAGAGCTTTGACTCGGTGCATTTTTCCGGAATCCTGTTCGAATCCGGGGATTTCGCCTTTTTTCAGCACTCTGCTGGCATAGAGATCCAATGAGATGTAAAGACCGTGCTTTTTCAGCGATGCAAACTGGTAATAGAAGAGATCCAGACGTTCCGGATCAAGTTCCAGACTCGTTTTTCCTTTAGGCGAAACCAGACGGTTTTCATAATGATGCAGCCGGATCGTGTTGTATCCGTTGCGGACCAGCCGTTTTGCAAGTTCATCCGAATCCTTTTTGCTGATCGCGACGGCCTCCTGGCAGAGATTGGCTCCGTAGAGACGGATCTTTCTGCCGTTGCCGAATACGAGATCTCCATCGGGCGAGCGTTTTGCCGGACCATATTTTCCCGCGGGAGCATCGGCAGCAAACCCGAAGTCCAGCGGACTGCCCGGAACCGACCGCGATTCGAATTTCAGCGGAATCCATGTCCTGCCCGCCCGGATTGTGATCGGGACATCCCTGTACTGCTTGAAAAAGACCGGAGCTTCCGTAAAGGTGACTGCGGGAATCATCCACATGAGTTTCTCCGAAGCCAGACGCAGAGTCAGCGTTCGCGGATCGTTCCGTTTCAGGGCAAAGTGGGAGGAGTACAACCCGACAAACTGGACGATGTTCCAGCTCTGAAACGCGGGTCTGGCATTGAGAGCGTTCCGCTGTCCCCACCAGTTCATGATGTCGCGGCCGGCAAGGAGACCGAAGGTCTGCTTCGAGCCGTCCGCATATTCGACGGAGAGTTCCGCCGATTTCTCCCCGTCGCGCAGGGACCATGCGGATGCGTGAAGCAGAGTGACTCCGCGTGCATTCAGATCCTTCGGCAGAGGGATCGTGATGGAATTCGGCAGATGGGCGTCGCGTTCCTTTCCTGCCAAAACAATGGTTCCCTTCCGGTTGTTTTTCGCCGGGTCGATGATCCGGAAGGAGATGCCGCCGAAGGTCAGTTTTCCGGGTTTGATCATGCTCAGATCGTTGCCGGGACCCTGATCGGTCCATCCGCCTTTGCCGTCGTTCGCAATTTCGTCCTTGAAGTCCCGGTTGACGTAAGGTTCCAGCGAAAGCGCCCGCTGTCCGATCTGCCCCGTGCGGAATTCCAGCGAGACGGAGGCTCTCTGGATTTTCCCGCTGGGCGGGCTGAGCTGGAGACGGAAACTCGAGGTCGGAGACCCGAATCGCGTATTGTTGACATACCATGCCCCTTTCGGGAACACGGTCAGGGTTTTCCCGTTTTCCAGAACGAAGGTGAGTTTTTTCGTCCAGAGTGGGAGATCCTTGTCTTTTTTCAACGGCAGGGAGAGGACTTTCCCGTCTGCGACAATATGTCGGATATCATTGTGAAACACCTTGACATCCACGCAGGCGATTGCCGCCGCCACCGGACGGTCCATCCGAACCTGATATTCCAGAGTGAAACGGTCCGGTGCCTGTGTCCGGATCGTTTCGGTCACGTTTCCGTTTACCGCCGAGAGGGTGCATTTCCCGGACAGACTCCAGACCGGAGCCTTGTGATCCGTCCGGATTTCCGTGAATCTGGCGTTGGAGAGCAAGCCGGTCCATCCCGCGGCAAAGATGTTCAATGCAATCTCTCCTCCGCTGAATTTAACGATGCCGTTCGATGTGATCTGCATGCCTTCCGGCAGAGTCTGTGCGGAGAGAAGAGTTCCTGCAAAGAGGAGAAAAAAAGTTAGAAATTTCATGTTCATATTCCGGGTCAAGTAATTTTAGTTTTCTTTTTCTTTCAGTTAATTCCACGTTCCCGCCGAAGAGGACTTCTCTGTTTCGGTTTGCGTATTTGGTGATCATATAACGGTTGATCGCTCCGACATTTCCTGCGACATAAACGAAGTTCGCCGCATTGAAATTTCCATGCCGATACCATAAAATACTGGTGCCGGGATTGTTCTTATGCAGATTTTCTTCGCATTCCGTAGTGTGAACGCAGTCTTTCCGGGAGAGATCGAGGAACAGAGCCATTTTGGATGGATGCTGCCATTTGGTGATCCGTTTGAGGTTAGGCGTGTAATAGGCGTCTGTTCCGATGTAGGAGTTCATGCCGTAATTGATGCCTTCGGCTCCTGGGTGCTGCTGGAGCGGGCAGCGGAAGGGTTGTTTCGGGGCCAGGAATCCGTCATTGGAACAATAGTTCCAGGCATCGCGCTTGACTCCCTGCCAGACATACGGAGCCAGCATCATTTCCCAGGAACCGTGTCCGATATTGAGATAATAGTTCTGCTTGGCATTGCCGACTCCATACATCGGAAAATCATCGTTGTCGCCTGCATAAAGCGACATCAGCGTTCCGAGCTGTTTCAAATTGCTGACACAGGCTGTGTTCCGTGCCGATTCCCTTGCCTTGTGGAGAGCCGGCAGCAGAAGTCCCGCAAGGATCGCAATGATCGCAATTACCACGAGCAGTTCTATCAGAGAGAAGGGGAATGCCGTACCTCTCTTTTTCCCCGCCCAGGAAAGGGAAAGGATGCTGTTCCTTCTTTTCAAGACTCTTCCTGCCCGGATGTGGAATGGTGTTTGCATGATGTTTTCCTTATATTTGTCGTTGTCTTTGCAGAAATCTGTTCTCTTTTATCGTAAATTATAAAACGGATTCTTGAAAATAAAGGAAGAGAAATGTATCTTTCTATTAAGAAAAATAAAAAAAAATTAAGAAAAATGAAACCATTGGACAATCCGGAAATTTTCAAGGACCTGAAAGGCCGTATCTTTTCCTGGGAAAAAGACTGTTCTCTTTACCGGGACGGGGATCGGAAGGAGTTTGTCGGATACTATTGCAGTGATTTTTCTCTGTATTCGGAATGTGCGCTGTTCTGTTACTATGGCGTTTATCAGATGGCGGATACTCTTTGCAATTTCCGCAGAGTCAATCAGAACTTCTATTCTGCGGATTATATTCTTTCCGGATGCGCCTATTTTCGGATGGGAAAACAGTGTTTTATTGCGGAACCGGGTGATGTGGCTCTGCTGCATCCGCACAATGATACGGAAATTCTGTATCCCGGGACGGAATCGACGCGGTCTTATGGTTTCTGCTTCAATGGTACACTTTGTCCTGAGGTGTTCCGTTCGCTGGGGCTGGAACACGTCTGCTGCCTTACGATCAGGAACCGGGTGGAGTTTGAAGAAAGCTGCAAACGTCTGCTGGATTCCGTCAAGGAGTACCGGAGCCGCGACGGCAGAATCATTTCTTCCGGCCGTCTGTATGAATTTCTTCAGCGTCTTTCTCTGGAAAAGCACTATCCTGTGGAGGAGGAGTTTCCCCGTCAGATCCATCAGTATCTGCAAAACCACTTTCAGGAGGATATTACTCTTGGCAGACTGTCGCGCATGTTTCAGGTCAGCCAGCCGACCCTGAAACAGGTTTTTTTCCGGGCCTATCATCAGAATCCTCTTCAATATCTGCGCAGCCTGCGTCTTGAGCATGCGGCAAAGATGCTTGTCAAATCCGACTGCAGCATCAAAGAGATTGCATTGTCGTCAGGCTTTTCCTCTCCTCAATATTTCTGTGCCGTCTTTTCCTCCTGGTACAGGTGTTCTCCGGGAGAGTATCGGAAAATGAGAAGCCGGACTCTTCTTCCGGGATCGCCCTCCCGCTTTCCGGATTTGAAAGGAAAAAATTAGTCTTTTCTAAAAAAATGGCGGATGCATTTGGCTTTTGCTGGGTTTGCGTGATATATTTCAGAAAACAGGAATTTGCGGAAGGCGGACGGGGCTTTCCTTGAGACCGGGAGTATTGAATGGAAAAGAAAATCTTTCATGTGACGGGAATGCGTTGTGCCGGATGTGCCGCGAACGTTGAGCGAACCGTGAAAAAGCTTTCCGGAGTTGCGGAAGTGTATGTCAGCATCGCCACCGGAACGATGAGTCTGGAGATGGATCCTTCCGGAATTACGCCGGAGGAGATTGCGGAGGCCGTCCGGAAGGCCGGGTTCGGTGCGGAGCTTGTGACGCAGGAGACCCGCAATAAGGATGTTGTGGAGGAAGAGGAGACGCCGGCGTATTTCCGTTGTTTTCTAACGGCTCTGGTTTTTGGCGTTCTGCTCTGTTATGCGGCGATGCACTCCATGGCGGGCCTGCCTTACTTTCCGATCGGCGACCGGGCAAATGCGTGGGTGCAGATTGTTCTTCTGATTCCGGTTCTCATTTCGGGAAGGCGGTTTTATGTATCCGGCTTCCGCTCTCTTCTGCGGCTTGCTCCGAATATGGATTCTCTGATCGCGCTCTGCACGGGGGCTTCGGTTGCATACAGTCTTTTCCTGATGAGCCGGGGAGAGTATGCGCATCTGTACTTTGATACGGCGGGAATGATTGTGGCGCTGATTATGCTTGGTAAGTTCCTGGAGTCGCGATCGCGGCGGAGGGCTTCCGGAGCGATCCGGGAATTGATGAATCTTGCGCCGGAAACTGCGGTTGTGGTGCGCGGCGGCGTCGAATCCGGGATTCCGGTCGCGGAGTTGATTGCGGGCGATCTTATCCGGGTGCGTCCGGGGGAGCGGATTCCGGTTGACGGAATTATTACGGAAGGAGCCGCTTCGGTGGATGAATCCATGCTGACGGGAGAACCGGTTCCGGTCGATAAGACGATCGGTTCCCGTGTGACGGGAGGCTCTGTCAATCGCGATGGTTCCATTCTGTTCCGGGCGGAGCAGGTGGGGGAAGAGACTGCTCTTGCGCGGATGATCGCGATGATTCGTGAGGCGCAGGGGTCGCGTCCTCCAGTGGCGCGGCTGGCGGATCTGATTTCCGGCTGGTTCGTCTGGGGCGTGATTACTCTGGCTCTTCTGACGTTTCTGCTGTGGTTGCTGATCGGCGGACTTCCGTTTGCCGGGGCTCTTGAGTTCGGATTGTCGGTTCTGGTGATCGCCTGTCCCTGTGCGCTCGGGCTTGCTACGCCGATTGCCCTGATCGCCGGAATCGGACGCGGCGCGCGTCTCGGGATTCTGATCCGGAACGGGACCGCTCTGGAGACCGCTTCGCGTGTTGATACCGTTGTGTTCGACAAGACCGGAACCGTGACGGAGGGGCGTCCCGATGTTGTCGGCATCCGGCTGGCTCCCGGTTCCGGAGTGACGGAAACGGAACTGCTGGCGTTCGCGTGCGGAGCGGAACAGAATTCGGAACATCCTCTGGCCGGAGCGATTGTCCGCGAGGCGAAAGCCCGTTCGGTTCCGCCGGGAAGCGCCGGAGAGTTCCGGGCGTTCCCCGGATATGGAGTCTCCTGCCGGATTGACGGACGTTCCCTGCTGATCGGCAATGCCGCTCTGATGAAGGAACAAGGGATTTCCGTGGATGGAGTGGATGCGGATGCCGCCGCCCATTCCCTGGTGTATGTTGCCGCTGACGGGAAATTGCTTGGAGCAATTGTCATTTCGGATCGTGTCAAGAAGGATTCCGCTGAGGCGCTGAAGCGTCTGCACTTGATGGGGTTGTCATGTGTTCTGTTGAGCGGCGATCATCCCCGTTCCGCGGAATCCGTCGCGGAAAAGCTTGGATTCGACAGCTGTTTCGCGGGCATTCTGCCGGGCGGGAAAGCGGAAGCGATCCGGAATCTTCAGAAAGAGGGCCGCCGGGTCGCGATGGTCGGAGACGGCATCAATGACGGGCCCGCCCTGGCGCAGGCGGATGTGGGCATTGCCATCGGGACCGGAACGGATGTCGCGATGGAATCCGCCGATATGATTCTCATGCGCGGCACTTTGCCGGAGGTCCCGACCGCGATTGCGCTGAGCCGTGCTGTGATGCGGATCATCCGGGAAAATCTGTTCTGGGCGTTTTTCTACAATACGATCTGCATTCCGGTTGCGGCGGGAGTTCTGTATGCGTTCGGCGGTCCCCGTCTCAGTCCGATTCTCTGTGCGGCGGCGATGGCATGCAGTTCCATTTTTGTTGTACTGAACGCACTTCGTCTGAAACGGTTCCGCGGCGGACCACGTTCCCGTCATCCGGAAAACAGAGATTGAAAAACAGAAAAAAAGAGGTATATTATTCTCTCCAGAGAGAAAAAATGGCAGGAAAAACGATAATATTCGGGGAGAAGTCTGTAAAAACGTTTGTAAAACAGAAAATCTCCGGTATATTATAAGTCTTTTATTGCCGCCTGTGACGATGAACAAGCAGCGAACGTCGGCGGGACGGCGTCATGAGGACGCCTGTCAAACAAGATGGACAAAAGCAGGAGAATGAAGGAAGTCCGCTATGGTAAGAATCAGACTGAAAAAAACTGGTGCGAAGAACTGGATCAGCTTCAGAATTGCGGTGTGTGATATCCGTTCTGCGCGCGACGGCTACATGGTAGAGGAACTCGGATACTACGATCCGAAACACAGCGACGAGAAAATTGATGTGGAACGCACGGAATATTGGATCTCCAAAGGTGCGCAGATGTCCGACACGGTCAAACACATTCTCGCTCGCGCAAAAGCCGGCAAATCCAAAGTTCGCGGCGTGCCGGATGCAAAACCGAGAAAGAAGAATTTCAAGAAGTCCGGTGAAGAGGCGGCTTCCTGATCAAGTGATGGAGAGTTGACGTGTTTTTTAAAACGTTAATGGGATTGTTCGGTGGCGGAAAGGATGGAGACGGGAAGAATGTTGCTTCCTCCCCGAAATCCGGAGCACCGGAACGAGTTGCGACACTCAGCGATCTCGAGGGCTTTGTGGAATATGTTGTGAAAGCTCTTGTGGATGCGCCGGAAGAGGTCAAGGTCAGCACGGAAGAAGGAGAAAACTCGATTCGTGTGATCAAGATCGTGTGCCGCAAGGAAGATACCGGCAAGATCATCGGCAGGAAGGGCAAGACGATTATTGCGTTGCGTTCTCTTGTCGGCGGTGCGGCCGGGCGTCTGCAGGAACGTGTCACGGTTGAGGTGGTCGACTGAGCCTCCGGTTTGACATTATCACCCTTTTTCCGTCGATTTTTTTCGGTCCGCTCGGCGAAAGCATCGTCGGCCGGGCCGTGGAAAAGGGAATTGTGCAGATAAACACTGTCGATTTGCGTGATTTCACTCACGACAATCATAAGACAGTGGACGACAAGCCCTACGGAGGCGGAGCCGGAATGCTCATGAAGCCGGAACCTCTGTTTGAGGCTGTGGAATCTT
>CALXMJ010000428.1 GCA_944389445.1 uncultured Victivallales bacterium
AGGCCGGCGTGCAAATACGCCGGAGCGGCAGGCGGAAATGCGTTCCTTCCAGTTGAAGGTTTCCGCGGCAAAACGGGAGTTGAAGGAGATGCGGGCCAGTCTTAAACTGGATCTGGATCGGCTGGATACCTGGATCAAGATCATCAATATTGTGTTCGTTCCGGCGCTCGTCGCGTTGTGCGGCGTGGTCTGGTCGATCGTCAGGCTTTCAAGGGGGCGCAGAAAATGAAACATTCCAGACGGGTTCTTTTGTATTCTCTGATTCTTGTGATTGCCTGTATCGCCGCGGGGATTGCCCTGCTGAAGCGTTTTCAGGCGCTCCGCATGTCCCGGGTATCGGTCCGGACCGCGGACGTCGTGCCGAAGTTCAAACCGGAGGAGGTCGAGGAAATCAAGATCACATGGCGGGTTCTTTCCACCACGATCCGGAAGAAGAACGGCGGCTGGGTGATAGCGGAACGCGGAGACCTGCCGGCGGATTCGTCGAAAATTGCTTCCTTCCTGGAGGCTGTGAGGACGATGCATCCGCTGAAGATCATTACTCCGGCCGACCGTGCCGTGATGAGCCGTCTGCGCGTCGCCGCGGAGGAGCCCGATCCGAAGGTCGTTCCCGGAATCCGTTTTGTTCTCCGGAACGGAAAATCGGAATCCCTGCTGGATCTTGTGATGGGACGCGGTCATTTTGTGAATCTTCCGGACGACATGACTCCCCGGGAACAGAGAGCGCCCGATGGACGCTATCTTTCCATTGCCAAACCGGATGGCTCCTCTGTTGTATTCCTGACTCCGAGCGTTTTTGAGGATTTTCATCCCGTGACGGGAACATGGCTTCAGTCTCCGGTGTTCCGGAATATTGCCTACACGATCCGGATGGAATTCCGGCAGCTTCCGCAGAAGAATCCCGTCTGGATGATATTCCGCAGCGGAAAGACTCCGAACTTTACGGCGTTCGGTCCGGGGAACCATGTCGTTTCCCGGCAGGCTGTTCTGACAATCTGCCGACTTCTTTCCCGGCATTATATCGCGGATGCGCGTCTCCGTTCATACTACAGGGAGCTGGAGCCGTCGTTCGCCTCGTTCACGGCGGAGGACTCTTCCGGCGTGATCCGGACTTTGCGGTTTCACCGATTGAAAAGCGATCCCAGGAGGATTCTGTTTACGGTGGAGTCGTCGCTGGCAAAAGGGAAGAACGTCGGAAAGGATGCTCGGAAAGCGGCGGCGGAGTTTACCGCAGGGCGCGAAGATGTCTGTTATGAAATATCGGCGCAGGTTTTCGAACTGTTGAAGACTCCGCCGTTTGAACAACCGAAGAAACAATAGGATTTCAGAGTGATTCATATACTCAATACACGATATTGTCTGCTGGACGATGTGGTGCGGCCCGCGCCGGGACAGCGGATCGAACTGGATCTCGGCTGCGGAAGCGGCGGATTCACAGTCCGCCTGGCGGCATCGAAACCCGAAGCTCTGGTGTTTGGCGCGGATGTCATGCTGGGGAGACTGCGCAAAGTGGAGAAACTCGGGCGGCGCAGCGGAGTCTCCAATCTGGAGCTTCTGCGAGTGGAGGCTCGGCACCTGATCTCGCTGATCGCTCCGGATTCTTATTTCGACCGGATTCACATTCTCTGTCCCGATCCCTGGCCGAAGCACAAGCACAAAGGGAACCGCCTGATGTCCTCGGACTTCATGATGCAGCTGAACCGGGTTCTGAAAAAGGGCGGCATCCTGCATTTCGCAACCGATGACCCCAATTATATGGAATCGACACGGCGGAATCTGGAAACGTCCGCCCTGTTCGAATATGCGCCTCCGGAGGTGCTCGACGACGTGAAAGAGTTCAAAACCGATTTTGAGAAGGACTGGCTCGCCATCGGCCGGACCGTTCCGCACATCGCATTGCATCCGGTCAAGGAGTGATCCGGATTCCTGCCGTTATGGCCGTTTGAATTCGCAGGGCACGCCCGTTTGACAGAGTCCGCATCCCAGATTGAGTTCGAGCCAGCCGTAGCGTTTCTCCCGTTCCGGGTTGACATTTGCGACAACATAGGCTCCGCATTTCGCCTTGTCCCGTTCTTCGATCGTCTTTCCGATGGCATGTCCCGGACAGCGTTTTGCGCAGGCTCCGCATTTGGTGCACCAGGCGAACGGGTCATCTCCGTAGGGCCGTTTTGCGGGCGGCAGTTCCAGATCCGTGACAACGGAACCTACACGCATGGCAACCCCTTTTTCCGTAATCAGCCCGGCAGAAAGTCCGAATGTGCCGAGTCCCGCAACAAACGCCGTATGACGCTCCGACCAGTGGGAGCTGAAATTCATTTCCACAATGTCGTATCCCTGCCGGAGCTGTTCCAGATGCGGAGCGATTGCGGAATATCCGCTTTTTTTCAGAAGCAGACAGAGGTGTTTTCTCATGTTTTCATTGACAAGTTCCCCGAAAGAACGCATCGCCGCCCAGGAGACCGCCGGAATTCTGCTTTCTTCCCGGTTCGCTTTCCGGATGGACTCCTTGACCGGAAGAATCCAGGCAATCACGGTTTTTGCTGTTGCTTCCGGATTGTCAAAGTGAAGCGCTTCCTGCGGGGTCCAGTGAAAGGGGCCGATGAGAGTTTTGTATTTCCGGTACCATTCGTCATCGGCGGAAGCGAAACTGACGAGCGGCTCATCGTAATAACTGTCCCCTCCGGCTGCCAGATAGAGACGCTTTACCATTGCAGAGATTTGTTCGGAATTGAAGGATTCCCTCATGATTCACCACCTTTCCGTTAAAAGTGCATCCTTTCGTGAATATATCATGAAGAATCCCTTTTTCAAGGAGGGGGACGAAAATCGGATTGATCTCCGTCTCTTTCTGGATCAGGCCAGACTCCGCATGTTATTCTTTTTCCCCGTAAATGTAACTGTTTCTGGAATCCAGGACGAGGTTGCCGAAGGAGAAGAGAAACTTCATGCTGCTCCAGATTCCCGGAGTTTTGCAGCTGTTTTTCAGCGTGATGAAATCTCCATTGATGGTATAGGTCCCTTTTTCCGCGCCTTCCGGAATCTGGAAGGCGGAGTTCAGCTTTTTCACGGAATAACAGCCTGAAGCGTCGAATTCGATCATGAACGGGGATTGACGTTTCTTCCGGGTTACCGGATTCTGTTCCGTGAAACGCCATCTCCCTTGAATCCGAGACGGTTCCACCGGTTTGACTGATGCTGCCCGACGGTAGACAACTGCCATGTTCGGCTGGGTTTCCGAGTGCAGGAGAAAATGATCCTTGTCAATGAGCTTTGCCAGCATTTCGTTTTTATCCGCCGCTCCAAGCGGTTTCAGCAGCAGAAACTCATCCACCAGGCGCCAGGAGCCTTTCTTTTCCGGCGGGGCGTCGTCTATGGAGACATACCACTCTCCGTTATGTGTCAGAATAAATTTCGTATTCAGTTTCGAGGTGATGCGGTTGTAGTGCATCCAGTAGGCGATCCAGTCGCCCGCATAATCCTTGATTTTATTGATTCCGGTATCTTTCAGTGTGATTGGAGACGGCGGAACCGCCGCGCTCTTTTCTCCTTTTGCATTTCCGATGGAAAAAAGAAACAGCGCTGCTGCAATAAGAAAGAATCTTGTATTCATAAAAAGAGGCCTTCCTTTGAAAAAGAAAGGAGGTTTTTCACCTCCTTTCTTGTGCTATCTTAAAAGATGTTCCCGCCGGGATCAGAACCAGCTGGACACTCCGGTTCCGGGAGCGATGTTCTCATACACATCATTGCCTTTCAGAATGACGGGGGTTCCGGTTCTGTCGATGTAGAAGGAAAGAACTTTGACCTTGTCGAGTCCCTTCATGACCGCGGGATAACCGGCAACCCTGGTATGAACAAACTGATAAACCCAGTAATCTTCTGTTACGATTTCATAACGTGCCGCAAGAACAGCATCGCATTTCGCTTTGACGCAGGCATCATAGAATGCGGCTTTGCCGGAAAGATTCTTGGCGGAGGGGAAAATGTTGGCAAGCCAGGAGAATGTGCCGTCTTCCGAGAAAACGCTGGCGTTGTCCGCAAATTTGTCGACACCCCAGGTGAAAATTCCGAAGAGAACATGGATCTTGGCTTCCCCGGAGATTTTAGTCTGAGTGTTGACTTCATAAATGGGACGATAGGCGTAGGCAGGCTTGTAGAGATCCGGATAGAGATTCATCTTACCGGAATCGCTCGTGTTTGTCGTCGTGCAGGCCGTGAAAACAAGGGCGGTAGCAAGAGCTGCCATAGCAACAAGAATTTTTTTCATGGATTGTGTTTCCTTTTTGGATTGGTTTCATTTTTCCCATAAGATAGCACTGGGGGGGACCCCTTCCTTGATGTAATATAGAGGGGAATTTCGTTTTATCAAATATTGACGCTTAAAATTCGGATATTTCCCCTTTTTTGTAAAATTTGATATGAATTTGATAA
The DNA here is from genome assembly GCA_944389445.1 of uncultured Victivallales bacterium. Classification (GTDB taxonomy): domain Bacteria; phylum Verrucomicrobiota; class Lentisphaeria; order Victivallales; family UBA1829; genus UBA1829. The sequence continues at coordinate 4,429 of CALXMJ010000428.1, forward strand.
CAATAATTCCGTTTGTTGAAATATTGATGGATTTATTGGTATGGGTTCGGCAATGGCGGAGCAGTCCCTGATATGATCCGTCTGACGGACTTCCATTCCATGGAGACGGTATCTGAAATCCGGAAAGATGTTTTTCCTCACTCTCTCTTGAAAAGGGCGCCTGCATGTGGTATTTTGTCCTGCGTTCTGAAAGGAGCTCTCCTGATGAAATCCCGAAAAAGTGACTTACGCAACATTCCCGGAGTTGGTCCGAACATTGAGCAGGATCTTCTGAACCTCGGGTATTCCTCCATTGCATCGCTGAAAGGGGCTGATCCCGAGGAAATCTATCGACGGGACTGTCTTCTGAAGGGGCGGAAGGAAGATCGCTGCCAGCTGTACGTCTATCGTCTTGCCGTCTATTATGCCGACCACAGCATCCATGATCCGGAGAAGCTGAAGTGGTGGCACTGGAAAGATTGATTTTTTCAGCTTTCCGGAACTCATGATTTTTATCAGGGAATGGTGCCTTCGATCCGGTTCCTCCGGAATTTTTTTTCGCGTTTTCTTGATAAAAGGGGGTTGACAAATATGCCGTTTTCGAGTATAATTAAAGCGGTGTAAATATTTGCGGTAATATTTACGGTGTAAAAAAGCAAGGTGGTTCATGCCAAGAGATATTCTGCCAAGTCTGAAGGATATTGCGAACGCGACAGGGGTTTCCATTGCGACGGTATCCCGTGTGCTCCGGAACAAGGGGGAGATTGCTCCCGCCACGAAGAAACTGGTTCTGGAGGCTGCGGAACGTCTGGGATATCATGACAACCGCCTGATCTATGGAATCCAGACCGGCCGGACCAAGACAATCGGTGTTTCCATGCCTCTGGAAGGTTTCTTTTCCAGAATTCTGCGTGCAGTCGGAGAGGAGCTGGAAAAAAGAGATTACCTGATGCTTTTCTGTCGGAAAGAGAATGAGCAGGCGATGCTGAAGCGCTTTGTCGAGCAGCGGGTCGACGGTGTGATTATGGTGTCTTCGCAGGATCTTGCCGACAACACCTACTTCAGCGATGTGATCTCCCGCGGCCTGCCGATCGTGACGATCGACCGCAAAACGAAGGCGAATGTTGATTTCGTCGGCACGGATGATTTTCTTGGCGGTTCCATGTCCGCGGAATATCTTTACCGGCTTGGTCATCGGAAATTTATCTATTATCAGGGGCCGGAGCTGGCGACTCCCGCCAAGCTGCGCAGGGATGGATTTACCGCAGTCTGCCGGGAGCATGCGGATACCAGTCTGCTTCTTTGCGGAGACGCTTCCTATAATACGAAATATGACGAGCAGATCCTGTTTGAATTTCTGATGCGTCATCCGGAAATCACTGCCGGTTCCGCATTTTTCGATGGATATGCGTGCCGTCTCTGGCGTGCCGTCCTGGCTGCGGGAAGACGGGTCCCGGAGGATTTTTCCATTGTCGGTTTCGGCAACATCATTCCTTCGAATCTTTCCAGCTTTGAGATGACGACACTGGATCAGAAACCGGAACTGATCGCCCGGACCGCCGTCGAGCGCCTCTTTGAACGCATTGGCTCCGAGCGCAATCTGGAGCCAGTGGACATCCGGATTCCGCCGGAACTGCTCATCCGCAAATCGACTGCCGAGCTCTCCTTCCGTGCAAAGAAAGAGGTGGAGGAGATGGACAGCCTTTTATTTTCGCAGGAACAATTCATAAAACAATATCAAACAAAAACAGCAAATGGAGAAGGATGAATGAAACGGATTTTCACACTCATAGAACTTCTGGTCGTAATTGCTATTATTGCGATTCTTGCCGGAATGCTTTTGCCGGCATTGAATTCGGCGAGGGAAAAAGCCCGTTCTGCGGACTGCATGTCGAAACAGAAACAGATCGGGCTGGGTGCCGGAATGTATACCGCCGACAATGACGACCATGTTCTTCCGGGCAGCTATATTCAGGTGGAGGATCCTTACAAGGGACCCGGAAACGCCAGCGGGACACCGACCTGGTATTTCCGTCTGATTCCGTACATGGGCGGAATTCAAGGGTGGTATGTGTTCAATCAGGATCCGAATGTCTGGGGATTCGTGAGAGAAAAGAATAAAAAGCGTGTCTGCGATTCCAATCCTCTGCCGAGCATGAAGAATCCGAACATCGCGTGGAATATGCTTCTCGGGTGGACGGATACCAACGGAGTTCCGGTTGGAGATGATCGTCGGATTATCCGGATTACACAGGTGAAGCGCCCCTCGCAAATCATTACCTGCGGTGATTCCAGTTTCAGTCTGGAATTTAACAATACTATGCCGATCACTCCGACTATTCCCGCTTCCGGAGACCATACACCTCTGTTCCCGCATACGCACCGGGGAAATTTCGGTCATATCGACGGTCATGTCCAGCAGTATGACTTCTACTGGATGCTGAGCAATCAGCCTGGCTCCAGCTGGACCAATTACAATTCCCGAATCTATTATGTGACGAAGTAATTTCCCAAAACACAAGGATGACCGTATGAAATTTCTGCTTGCGGCGGCTTTTGCCGTCTTTGCCCTGTCCATGCCTGTCACGAGGGCTGCCGGCCTGATTGCCGATTTCTCTGGAAATCATGAGCGGTTCAGCGTATTTGCGTATGGCGAACCGGTGAAACTGCGTCTTTCCCTGAAGGGGGAGGATTTTTCCGGAAGCGACACGCTCCAGTGGAAACTCTGTGACTATCGCAACCGTCCGCTGGAATCCGGTACTCTCCCGGTGACGGCAGAGACTCTGAAAAAAGGAATGGATTTCCATGTGAAGAATCAGAAGGCCGGATGTTTTTTCCTGTACATGAAACTGGAAAAGAGCGGGATCACGATTCCGTGGAAGGGATCGCGCCTGCCTGGTTATGTAACATTCGGAGTTCTGCCGGAGCTGAAGGCGCTTCCGCTCCGATACAGCGATGACTCCCGTTTCGGCGGACAGGGGACGAACTTCATCAAAACCGGAAAGTTCATGGAGGGCGACTGCTATGCTCCGTTCTATACGACCGTCGGAATGAAGTGGGCTTACAACGGCCGTTCTCTTCTGCATCTGGAAAAGACTCCGGGCGAATTCAAACCGAAAACGCTGGAGGAATACAAAAAGGGCTATCCCGGCTGGGGATTTGTCAACCGGATGACTCTGGTCACCGATCTGCACGGGGCTCCGGCGCATCTGCTGAAATTCCCGCCGTATATGGAGAAGAATGCGATCGAAAAGCTGGCTCCGACTCAGGCTCAGGCGTATCCGCTGAAGGATTCCGCCGCTTACACGGATTTGACCGGACGCGTTGCAAAAGATGTTTCCGCGTGGCGCAGGGCGTTTGCCGCGGAGTGGATGAGACGCAACTATTATCAGCTCCACTGGGAGCCCGACTGGCACTGGAACGGTTCCGAAGACGAATTTCTGGAGTATTACCGTGCGGCGAAGGCGGGGATCGCGGCGAACGATCCGGGCGCATTCCTGATGGGGGCGAACTACGGCGTGATTTCACGCGGAAACAAGAAGCTGGAACGGTTGTTTGCAAAAGGGCTGGGCAAGTATGTGGACGGAATTTTCTCGCATCTTTATTTTCTGCCGGTCACCATGGAACCGGAGGATGCGGGACTGCATACGGACTGCCGGCGTCTCCGTCAGCTTGTTGACCGGTACATCGGCCCCGGTGCTCCCCTCATCAACACGGAATGGGGGACCGATTACCATCGGGACACTCGAAATCTGACTCATGATCTGCTGATGAATCATCTCTACCGATTTGTGCGCGGGCACCTGATCGCACTCGGAGAGGGATTCAACGGAACCTGGTTCTTCTATACGACGGATTACTGCGACTATACCAGCAAAGGCGGGGAACAGGGCTACGGCATGTCGTTCAACACCTCGTCCTATATAGCGAAATATAAATTCGGAGCGGCCTCTCTGGAGCCGAAGCCGACGATGATGGCGGCGGCCGCCATGACGCGCCTGCTGGAGGGAACAAAGAGTCTCGGGAGACTGGATCATCTGGATCCGTCGGTATTCGTCTATTCGTTCCGTCGCGCCGGGACGAATCTGGTGGCAGTCTGGAGTCCGAAGAAAGAACAGACTCTCCTCCTGGAGACCGGGGTCCCGCAGGTGACGGTGTATGATATCATGGGCAATCCGCGGACCGTGAAGACCGATCACGGAAAACTTTCCCTGAAAATCGACCGCTATCCGCAGTATGTGGCGGGGATTGCCGATGCGTATCTGCCGACCTCCGATCGGACCGCGCACTCCGTTTTTGCCGGAAAACGGATGGAGCTCGCACCCGGAAATCCTGTAAAGCGGCTTCTGAAAAACGGTTCCTCCGCGGAAAAACTCGTGCTGAGAACCCGCAAAGGAGATCTTGTCCTTGCGGATACGATCCCTTCCGATCTTGCCGCGGGATGTTTTGAGGTGTTTGCCGCGGGGCCGAACGGAAGGAAGGAGTCGATGCTTCTGGATATCTCCGGACAGGTTCGTTTTGGTAAACGGACAGAGTTCGTCTCCTCTTCCGGGATTCCGTATCTTGAGCAGGCGGTTCGGAATCTGAGTTCGATTCCGCAGTCTCTGACTCTTCGCGCAAGCTATGGAGGAAAGGAGTTCTTCTCGGAGGCCCGCTCCGTGGATGGGGAAAAGACAACCGTCTTCCGCATTCCGCTGGACCGTGCGGGATATGATGGGCTGAAATTGCAGAAATGTGTCCTTACGGTCAGCAATGCCAGCGGTCTTCAGGCGAAAAGCGAGTGGTTCGACGCTGTTGTGGTTCCGGGGAGGAAGGTCCCCGCGAAAATCGACGGCAATCTGGCGGACTGGCCCCGGAAGGGGTTCAGCCGCTGGTTGGGCAGAGAGGCTCTGACGCATAAAAAAGAACTCTGGCGCGGAGCAAAAGATTTTTCCTGCCGCTGGCAGATTGCGGCGGATCGGCGGAATCTCTGTCTTGCCGTGGAAGTCCGCGACGATACCGTTTTCCGGGAAGGGAATCCGAAGCAGCCGTGGCTTGACGACTCGCTGATTCTTGTCTTCGGACGCGATTCCGACGGCAACGGCGAATGGCTTCTTCACCGGCGTTTCAGCATTACCAGCGGACGCGATGGAAAGACTCAGGTCCAGGAGATCTTCGGAACGCCTCCGAGAGGAGTTCTGCCGGTCAGGAAACAGGTCATGGAAGCGGTCGTGAAGCGGAATGACAAGGATCGTACCACGGTGTATGAGATCCGGATTCCGTTCGGAGGAGAAGCCGGACTGCTTCCGGAGCAAGGTCCGTTCGGCCTCGGCTTCACCGTGCATGATATTGACAGGAAAGAAGAGATGCTTCAGGATCAGCACCGGGAATTCAGCGTTCTCGGCGGAGTGCCGCTGTTCATGGGACACACCCGGTTTGCCAGGGTTCTGGTTCGTCCATAAAAAGAAAAAGGAGGAGTTTCGATGAAATTATTTCTTTGTTCCGCTCTGATATGTGCTTCGCTGTTCGTTTCGTCCTATGCGGAAGAGGCGATGGGAAAGAAGGAACCGGCGGAGTTCTGGAAGGCTTCCGAGCTGTTCCGGACTCCGGAATTTGAATCTGTCGATCAGAAATATCCCGACAGCCGGGAAGAAGGTGTACAGGCAATCACCTATTCGGGACTTTCGCTGAAGGGCAACCCGACCCGTGTTTTTGCCTATCTCGGTTTTCCTGAAGGCCCTGTGCCGCAGGACGGGTTTCCCGCGGTGGTTCTGGTGCACGGAGGTGGAGGAACCGCATTCGCGAAATATGTCCGGATCTGGAACCGGCGGGGGTATGCCGCGATCGCGATGGATCTGTATGGGACGCGTCCCATTGCAGGCAAGAAAAAACCTGTGCCGCTGGAGGGCGGAAGCAATGCCGACTGGCAGAGGCGCAGTGTTGCCAATGCGGTGCTCGGACATTCGCTCCTCCGTTCGATGAAGAATGTCAACAAGGAGAAAATCGGCCTGATCGGGGTTTCCTGGGGCGGCATTTTCGCTTCGCTGATTTCGACGGTGGACGACCGCCTGAAATTTGTGATTCCTGTCTACGGCTGCGGATTTTTCCGCTATGGAGACGACAGCATCGTTTTCTACCGTTCGAAACAGAACCGGAAGCCGTGGTGGGACCCGGGATACTTCCTGCACGCATCGAAAGTTCCCGTGTACTGGGTGGACGGAACGAACGATGTGCATTTCGCCATTCCGGCTCTGGAGCGGTCGATCGCGGCGACTCCGACGACGGCAAACCGGACTCTTGTGATCCGCTTGGAGCATTCGCATATCGGCTTTGAATTGAGTCCGGTGTTCCGGATTGTGGATTCCGTTCTGAAAAACGGGGTGCCGCTCCCGAAGCTCGGGCCGATTTCAACAAAAGACGGAATTGCCTCCGCAAGGATTCTGAATCAGGGGAAGGGGATTCGTCTTCCTCAGCTCTGTTATACGAAGGGGAGCGGGCCGTTGTCGCAGCGTCTCTGGCTGAACACGCCGGCGAAATGCGCCGGCGGCACGATTTCCGCGAAGCTCCCGGAAGGCGTCACGCAGTATTATCTGACGGCGTTCGATGAAAAGGATGCAAGCGGGCAGTGGAACTGTTCCGGATCGACGGCTGTGGTGACTGTCAGCGAATAAGTGCGCTGGTGCGGTTTCATCTGAAAACGCTCTTTTTTGTGTTTTCGCCTTTAAAGTTTCCTGACAGTGTTTTATATTATGGAATCCTCACAATAAAAAAAGGGTGAAGTAATGAAATGAAACTGTCAAATCTGTTTTCGGACGGTGCCGTGCTCCAGCGCGGAATGCCGGTGCCGGTCTGGGGGACGACGGAACCTGATTCCGTTGTCAGAATCACATGTGCGGGAGTGACCGCGTTCGGAGCGTCTTCTTCGGCGGGGGATTTTCTGGTGCGTCTTCCCGAACTTCCTGTCGGCGGGCCGTATGAGCTTGTGGCGGAAACGGTTTCGCACGGGGAGCGGATCGTGGTGCGCGATGTCATGGTGGGGGAGGTCTGGCTGGCATCGGGACAATCCAACATGGAGTTTACGCTTGCCTCCTCTCCGGACCAGTTCCGGGAGTTCTGTGCGCTGAATGTGGACCCCTCTTCTCTGCGCATGATTACCGTTCCCAAATCGGTTTCCAGTGCGCAGCAGAAGGATTTCAAGGCGGAGTGGAAGTATGCGGCCAATGGGAATATAGGTGTTTTTTCCGCGGTTGCCCTCTGGTTTGCATACTGTCTGCGCGAGAAACTGAATGTTCCGGTCGGAATTGTCCACTCCTCGTGGGGCGGGACGTTTGCCGAGGCGTGGACCAGTCGTTCCACGTTGATGCGGAATCCTGAGATCCGGGATTCTCTGCTGGAGTATGAATCCCTGCTTCCCGGGGCGCAGTGCTGGAAAAAGGCGGATTTCTTCAAGCAGGCGTCTTACTCCAGACTGGATTTCTTCCAGAGATACGGAAAGGCCGATCCGGGAAATACCGGGCTCGGAAAAGGGTGGGCGGAGAAGGAGTTCGATGACTCCTCCTGGAAAAACTTTCAGGTCCCCGGAAACTGGATGACACAGGGAATCGCCGGAAACGGAGTTATCTGGGCGCGGTTCTCCGTGGAGATCCCGGAGACCTGGAGCGGACACCCGCTGCATCTGAAACTCGGTGGAATCGACAAACAGGATATCACCTATTTCAACGGTCATGAGGTCGGGCGTTCCGGCGAGGGATTCGATGATACGTTCTGGAACTGTCCGCGGGATTATACGGTTCCCGCCGAACTGGTGAAGCCCGGACGTGCCGTGATTGCGGTTCGCGCCTATTCCTTCCTGTACGATGGCGCAATCAACGGTCTGCCGGAGATGTTCTCCCTGTTCCCGGAAGGCCGCGAAGCGGAGGGAATTCCGCTCTTCGGCTGCTGGAAGGCCATTGCCGAGGTCGATTATGGAAAATTACTGTATCCGCTCAATGGCGAAGTGGCGTCGCAGGGACCGGGAAATCCGAATACCTGTTCGATTCTCTTCGACGGCATGATCCGGCCGTTGATTCCGTATGCGATGCGCGGAGCCATCTGGTATCAGGGCGAGACAAACGCTCATTCGATCGCAGATTCGGTCGCGTATGGACGGATCATGTCGGATCTGATCGACGACTGGCGCTTCCACTGGGGGCAGGGCGATTTCCCGTTCTATCTCGTCCAGCTTGCAAATTTCCGGAATCCTGCCGAATACGATGAGGCGAGCACCTGGGCGCCTTTGCGCGAATCCCAGCGCTTCGCCTGCGGAAAAATGCCGAATACGGCGATGGCGGTCGCAATCGACTGCGGCGATGCGCTCGACATTCATCCGAAGGATAAACGTACCGTGGGCGAGCGGCTGGCTGCGCAGGCGTTGTACAATACCTATCACTGCTGTGATGTGGTTCCCTGCGGTCCTCTGCCGCGCGAGATCCGCCGAGAGAACGGCGGACTCTGCATCCTGTTCGATCACGCGGATGGCGGACTGGAATTCCGCGGCGCGAAGGATGGATTCTTCCTTGCCGGCGGCGACGGGGTGTTCCGGAAGGCGGAATCGGTGGAAGCGGATGGTTCGAGTCTGTTTCTCCGCAGTGCGGAAGTCGCGTATCCGGTGTGTGTCCGCTACAACTGGGCGGACAATCCGGTCGGCACGCTTTACAACGGCGCTGGCTTCCCCGCTTCTCCGTTTGAAATGAAATAAGTGGACTTTCCGCCGGAAGGGTTTCCGGTAAGAAAAAGCCTCTTTCCCGGGATTGCTTCCGGAGAAAGAGGCATTCTTTTTGTCGTGGTTCCGATTCAGTACTGGCGGATGGCATCGGGATTGTAGTAATAGTCCCGTTCACCGCCCTCCGGATAGATCAGCTTCCAGAAGCGGTTTTTCCCGGATGTGTTGATCAGCTGGATTTTACCGTAGACGAGTCCGCCGGGCCGTTTTGTGTTTTCAATCCGGATCGCCAGAGTGTTGACGCCCGGTTTGAGCAGTCCGTCCGGGATGCGGTAGACTCGCGCGCCTCGCTTGTTTCCGGAACCGATTTCGCGTCCGTTCAGGAAAGTCCGGTCGGAAGTGTGCACTGTTCCGAGTTCCAGACGCATGTTTTTCCGCGCAGCCTGTTCCCCGCTCAGACGGATTTTCAGACGATACCAGCTGACGCCGGAGTACTCCTTTTCGAGGAACAGTTCATAGCCGATGCCGGGCCGGACATATTCCCCTATCACGGTCTGCTGTCCGCTGAGCCATTTTCCGGAGCCGTCTTTTCCATTCTGCCATTTTTCTTTGAGACCCTTGTCGGCCGGATCAAGCGCGAATTCCCAGCGCTGGAATTCCAGGGGAATTGAAAGCCCCGGATCCACCAGATAGGGGGAGGCGGAATGTTTCATTGTCGCTCCGTGGCTGGTCAGCAGTGCCGAGATCAGTCTTGCACATTTTCCGACGGCAGCTTTCTGATTCCGGAAGAACTCCGGAGTCAGCGAACAGAAGAAGTAGCTGCCGCATCCGTGTTTTACCCGCAGGAGCACGGCGGGATCGCTTGACACCGCATCCGGCGGAAGATTCGCAAAAGCGGGAACCTGGAGTTTTTCCCGCCAGTAGAGTTCGCTTTCGCTCCATCCGTCCAGCCATGCTCCGTCGCATTCCGTACGCCGGGGAAGCGCCTTTTCGCACTTTGCCGACAGCTTCATTTCCAGAAGGAAGGGCAGCCAGGAGCCGTACCACTCCTTTCCGGAGTGAAGATAAAGAATCCTGCCGCCGCTGCAGACGTATTCGGAGAGTTGAAATGAACACTGTTCCAGTTTTTTCCAGTCGGGATCGGAGATGATCAGGAGTTTGAGTTCATTCAGCGCCTTTCTGTCGGCGGGATCGATTTTTGTGTATTCAACCTGGAATTTCTTCAGCAGGGCGGTTCCTTTTTCCCCTCCGAAGAAGCCGGTTTTCCCGCTGTTCTTCCGGGGGGCGGAGAGATAATCAATCATCCGGCAGAACACGGTGGTTGCGACGGGATCAAGGAGAAGGCGTTCTCCGATTTCAAGCTGGGAGCCGATCCAGCTTCCATTTTTTCCCCGGTATTCCAGCAGCGGAGTCTGATAGAGATCGAATCCGCTGACCAGCAGCGGGAGAAGATTCCCGGTCTGAGGGCGGCGGAACACATTGCCCGCAACCATTCCCCGGTTTCCCCAGTCGACCCACTGGGCGCTCGACCAGACATGACCCGGTTCCGGATTCCCGTAGGCGGGATCCAGAGAGTGACTGCCGCGCCAGTCGGCAAAATCCGCATCGGTCATTCCTGCGAGCACAGGATGGGCGGGCGCGTTGATGAAGGCCTGGCGACTGCGGATTTTCATCAATTCCGGCGAGGCATTTTTCCGTTGTTCCATAATCAGGCTCCGGATTCCCTTCTCTGCAAGAGCGGAGAAATCCGGCAGTTTCTTTTCATTGGAGAAGGCTCCGGGGGCGATCACCAGAACCCGGTCGGGCACCGGTTCCCGGAAGGAGCGGATCGGGAGCGCATCATATCCCATCCGTTTCAGGGTGGCGAGAAATGCCGGGGCTGCTCCGTAGACCTGAATTTTCCGGGAGGTCGGATGTATTGCGGGGAACACTTGCACCTTCTGTGCCGTGGTCAGTGCCGGAGAGTCCGGATTGCCCGGCCGGAAGATCGCCTTGAGAGTATATTCTCCGCGAACTCCGACCGCGGGCATCTTCAGGCGGAACGGAATGGTTTTGCGGTCGTAAGCCTTGAGTGATGCGGCGAATTCCGTTGATGCGGCGGAGGAACCGGAGGCATCCAGAAGCGAGACTTCGATCCGATAGTCCAGTTTTTTTCCGCTCATGTTGATGATTCCGAGTGCCTTGGAAAGCGTTTCCCCGCTCCAGAAGGCGTGATCGTTTTCATAATAGTCCCTGCCGGTTCCCATGAACTTGCAGACCACGTCCGACATCGCCTGCCGGAAGGGCGTAGTGACCGGATTGGGGCGGAGATCCAGAGTGTCGCCGGAAAGCGTGAAAAGCGGCAGAATGTGCGAACCGGGAAGATACGACGGTTTCACTCCCGGACGTGTCAGATCTCCGTCGAGCCGCGGCGAGGCGGGAAGCGAACGCGCCGCCGTAAGATAACGTCCTGAGAAGTATTCAAACGGAGCAAGGCCGGAAAGCCCGTCGTAACGCCAGAAGAAGATGGTCCGCTCAATGGAGTGGATCAGCACTTTCGCAAACATTCCGGAGAGGAAATAGTGTTCTTCGCTGCGGTTCCGTCCGTCGCGGCCGCGGGTGGAGGCAAGCAGATCGTTGAGAGGTCCGTCCCAGGCGAAAGGAACCGTGACCGTGTTTTCCCGGTATGCGGAGGGACCGAGAATGCGCGCTCCGTTTTCCTGCCAGTAGAAGTATTCCGGTTTGCCGCGGATTTTTCCCCACAGCCCGAGATCAGCGAAGGAACCGTGATAAGGAAGGGCATATTCTCCGCAGTAGAGGGCGATTTCCCGTTCCATGCCGTAGCGCTGGAACAAGGCGGCAAGTTCGGCGAAGGGGGCTCCCCAGGTATGATAGATGTGAATTCCGTAGGCATTTTTCACATGGCCGCCGGAACCGGTCAG